>CAIZXK010000454.1 GCA_903936865.1 uncultured Bacteroidales bacterium
CCAGAGTTAATTTGGTAACATATACAGCTATGTCGCATGGTGGTCCATACAACGCCAGCAACAACCCAAATTATTTTGATGGCTTATTGGTTTTTAATACTGCTACAGGTATTGCTCCTATTGGGGGAGATAGTGTTTATCCGGGCTACTATTATTATAGAAATACATCAACCTCAGCAAATAGTGGGCATTGGATTTCATTTAAAGGATTACAGGGTGTAAAGGGCGAAACAGGTGCTTCTGGAGTTGCAGGAGGAATTGGAACGGATGGGAAAAATACATTGGTAATAACTTCAACAGAAATTGCTGGTGTAAATTGTATTGCAGGAGGAACAAAAATTGAATACGGTTTAGATGCTAATAATAATGGTGTATTGGATGTGACTGAAATTAATGCTACTTTAACAAAATATATTTGTAATGGTGTTATTGGAGCAACAGGTTCTCAAGGTCCTATTGGCTTAACAGGTAGTTTTGGAGTAAGTGGCAGTTTTGGTAATACTATTTACTATAATGGTACTGACTGGGTGGCAGCAAGCAACATTAACAATACCGGAAGCAGGATTAGTGTTAACAACTCCGGCATAGCTGCTGATGCCTCCGCTATTCTGGATGTTTCATCTTCAACTAACGGCTTTTTAATGCCACGTATGACTAGTACTCAACGTACAGCTATTGCTACACCTGCTATTGGATTATTAATCTATCAAACAGATAGTCCAAGTGGTTTTTATTATTATAATGGAACCGGTTGGCAGTTTTTAACCACAACATCCAATGGTGCTTCAACGAACCAGACACTTTTATATACTTCTGATGGTTTTTAATAAAATAAGATGAGAAAAATAAAAAAAATATACGAATTTAAAAATAACGCTGTTATGAAAATAACTGTTATGCTTTTTTTTATCATTGCCTTTTCAATACCTGTATTGGCTCAAAATGATCCTGTGCTGAGTATTGACGGAGTGAATACTACATTCAAATCAGGTTTATCATTACCTTATTGGTTAACAGAAGGGCATAGTGTGGGTTTAATTTCTAATGTAAAATCTGTATCAGTGTTAGAATTTACTATTGACAGCACAAATCTTAAATTCTCCAACGGGGTGATTGTTACAGGCTCACAAACCGTGCCATTAGGTAAGATTTGGAAAATAGAAGCATTGGGGCTAGGAGTTAGTGGTCAAACTACAGGTGGTTTTTCTACTTCTACTATTCCATCCATTTTCACTTCCCCTAAAATATTTTCATCAGCAGGAACCTTTTCTTGGATCGTCCCACCGGGTGTTACTAATATTTGTGTGGAAGTATGGGGAGGTGGAGGAAGTGGAGGTACATCTAATATGAATACATATATGAGTGGAGGAGGTGGTGGTGGTGGTTATGGATATCAGTGCTTTTCACTAGTTTCAGGTACAAGTTATATTATAACTGTTGGAGGTATTGCAGGAGCTACCAGTGTTGGTAATTTAATAAATGCCACTGGAGGAACTAATGGAGCTAACGGTAATACATCTTCTGCTGCAGGTGGTGTTGGAGGCATTTCGTCTGCCTTATTTAATATTGCAGGTGTTAATGGACGTTCAGGGAGTACAGGAGGAAATGGAGGAAATGGAGGAAATGGAGGTAGTGGTGGCACAGGTAATCCAAATGTTTGTGGTGTTGGAGGGAATGGAAATGCACCGGGTGGTGGTGGTGGTGGTAATAATCAAGGTAATTGCAGTGGTGGAGGTGGCCATGGATTTGGAGCTTCTGGTCAAGTAATTATATATTGGTAAAATATTTCAAAAAAAATAATCAAGAAAATGAAAAAAACATTTTTAATTTTAAGTCTATTAGTTACTTCAATTATTCTTAAGGCTCAAGGTAATTTGCAATTTAATCAAGTAAAATTAGTTTCTACTATTGAAACTGTGCCAATTGCTAAAATATGGAAAGTCGAATCTTGTTCAAGTTCTGGGGGAGCTCCATTTTGCGTTGCAGCAACTGCAAATTTAGGATGTGGAGATTTGTATGATTCATTTGTAAGTGAAGCAATAATGTCATACAAAATTAATGGAAATAATGTTTATATCTTTTCAGGTTTTGCTCATATGAAAACTATTTATTCGGCAAATGTTAATTATAATTTTCCTTTATGGCTTCCTGCTGGAGCAACGCTTGCTGTTGGTACTAATATGAAATACTTAAGTGTCATAGAGTTTAATATTGTACAATAATTATAATATTAATATCCAAATTCTATTAGTTTAAACTATTAAGATAATTTACTATGAAAAAAGCAATATTAATTTTAATAATAAGCATCTGTATTTCACAATTAAGTGCGCAAGGGAATTTACAATTTAACCAGGTTAAAAAAGTAACTGTTTCTGAAACGGTTCCTGCAAATAAAGTTTGGAAAATAGAAGGTGTAATTTATAACACATCATTGTCAAATTTTTCAGATGCATCTACACAACAAATGTTAACTTACGATAATTATATTATTATCGATGGGATATCAGATGCAATTAGATCAATAAGAGGTATTGCTGCTATAAATAGTGGAGCAAAAGCATATGTAATATGGGAACAAAAATTTCCAATTTGGCTTAAAGCAGGATCCACTTTAGCAATTTCAACTGGGGTTCAATTTATTAGTGTTATTGAATTTAATATAGTGCCATGAAAGAGTATCGTTATAAATTTATATTGTTTTTTATAATGTTATTTTTCTTAAAACTAACTATAGCTCAGGATACTAGCTTTGTAAAAACGATGTATGCGGCTTCGTATATTGTGGTTCCTAAAAATAAAACCTGGGAAATAAAAAGAGCTTATATCAGTGGAGATGATGCATATAATATCAAAATTAGCACTTCTTGTTTTAAGAATACCTATTCAGCAGGAGATACTATAAGAATACCTTTTTATGTTGCTGAAATGGAATTGTTATCTGGAAATAGTATTAAAACATATCAACTATATATTAAAGAAACCAAATAAATTGTATAAACTTCTACTGTAAAATCTATAGCAATAATTCAATTTTTTTAAATCACAATATCGTTGTTTTATAACGCTTATTTTCATAAAAAGAATATTAAAATATGAAAACAATATTATTTTCAATTTCATTCGTTTTTTTCGTAACTTTTTTAAATGCTCAAGTCAAGATAAATCAAAATGCAGCCAATTCTTCTATCAATACAAGTTCTGCGTTTTTTGATGCTTCCAGTAGCTCAATATGGAATGCATCTCTTAATCAGGGGAAAGGCTTGCTCTTTCCCAGAGTTAATTTGGTAACATATACAGCTATGTCGCATGGTGGTCCATACAACGCTAGCAACAACCCAAATTATTTTGATGGCTTATTGGTTTTTAATTTTGCTACAGGTATTGCTCCTATTGGGGGAGATAGTGTTTATCCAGGCTATTACTATTATAGAAATACAACC
>CAIZXK010000455.1 GCA_903936865.1 uncultured Bacteroidales bacterium
ACAATGCTGTTTCTTACCTTTGGAGTATTTATCCTGCAACTGCCGGAAATATCACTGGCACAACAACTTCTGCAATAGCAGATTGGACTGATACCTTCACCGGAATTGCAAAAATTTCTGTAATCGGAATAAATTCATGTGGAAACTCGGTTTCTTCTGATAGTCTCATCATTACGATAAATTCATTGCCAGTTAAACCTGCAACTCCTACTGGTCCGCAAAATTTGAGTCAGAACAGTCCGAACTCTGTTTATTCTACAACAGGTGGTTTAAATGCTATTTCATACCAATGGAGTATTTTTCCATCAAATGCTGCAACCATAAGTGGTACAAATCTTTCAGCAACACTCGACTGGAATAATACATTTATTGGAGTTGCAAAAATTTCTGTAATTGGTATTAATTCATGTGGAAACAGTATTGCTTCCGACTCACTTATAGTTACTATAACAGCCTTACCTACATCAGATTTCCAGAACATTATCGACAGTATTTGTCCGGGTTCATCCGATACGTTGAAAATTAATCTAACAGGGGCATCTCCTTGGAGTATAATTTACTATAACGGAAGTTCAACTATCAACATTCCGAATATTCTGAGTTCTCCATACAATTTAATTGTAACTCCTACAATCAATACCACTTATAAACTAATCAGCGTAACTGATGCTAACTGGACTGCTATAGTGAATGATAGTGCAAAAGTTGTAATCAGAAGTTTGCCTGTTGCAGGATTCACCAAAGTTATCAATGCATTGGATGTGAATTTTACCAATACTTCCAGTAATGCAGATTCTTTTTCATGGAGTTTTGGAGATAACACACCGGTTTCTAATCAGATAAATCCTTCATATACTTATGCTGCTTACGGAAATTATTTGGTAGTACTAACTGCAACAAATGTTTGCAGTTTTAATATTTATCAGGACACTGTGAAATTAAGTGATGTGAGTATTTTTGAAATTGATTTAAGTTCAAAACTAAAGGTTTATCCCAACCCGAACAAAGGTTTTTTTGAACTTGAAATCAACAATTATACCAATGATTGTCAGCTAATGATTTACAATCAAACAGGACAAATAATTTTTAATGAAAAAATAAATACCCTGTCAGCTACTAGCACCAAAAAGTCAATTGACTTAAGCAAGTATCCCAAAGGTATTTATCTGCTCAATCTGAAATATAGCAATGGAATTTTAAGCAGGAAAGTGGTCATACAATAGAATGATGCTTTAATAAGTATTTCTTAAAAAACAAAACCCTGACAAAAATAAACTGTCAGGGTTTTGTTTTTTAAAGATTGTTAGCCTTTTATTACTCCCAATGGCTTAAGTTCAATCAATATCTCAACCAGATCTTTCTGGTTTTCCATTACTTTGTCAATATCTTTGTAAGCACCGGGGGCTTCGTCCAGATCATTCTGACTTCTTAACCCATGAATAATTCCTTGCTGATTCATCTGCTTAATTTCTTCATTTAAGTTTAATTCTCGTGAAGCCTGTTTTCTTCCCATTTTTCTCCCTGCTCCATGCGAACACGACATAAAACTCTGTGGATTACCAAGTCCTTTTACAATATATGATTTGCTTCCCATTGAGCCCGGTATCATTCCTAATTCTCCTTCGAAAGCTCTCGTTGCACCTTTTCTATGAATCAAAAGGTTTTCATCAAAATGATGCTCCCAAGCAGCAAAGTTGTGTGATTTGTTTATAATCTCATCGGTTTCAATATTTCCAATCACTTCAACTACAGATTCCTTAATTCTATTCATCATCAGTTTTCTGTTTGCCAAAGCAAATTCAATACAGAATTTCATCTCTTTAAAATACAAATGAGCTTCCTGTGTTTCTATCGGCAAAAATGCCAGTTCCCAATTTTTCGGAACTGAAGTGAAATACTTTTCATTTAATCTGATAGCAGCTTTGTTATAATAATCAGCTACTTGCTTACCCAGATTTCTGCTTCCGCTGTGAATCATCACCCAAATATAGCCATCACTTCCTTTCTGGATTTCAATAAAATGATTTCCTCCACCCAATGTTCCGATTTGTTTTAAGGCTGCTTTATATTGATTTTTAACTACAAATAAATCTTCAAAATCAGTTGGCATTAGTGTTTCATCCTGTGCTTGTGTTTGATGATCAAAACCTAAGGGAATCTTTTCTCTTATTTTTCCCATAATGGCTTTCAACTTTTCTGTTGAAAGTTCTGTTAATGAAGTTTTCTGAGCACACATACCGCAACCGATATCCACTCCAACAGCATTGGGTATCACAACACCTTTTGTTGCCAATATAGCTCCGATAGGCATACCATAACCCACA
>CAIZXK010000456.1 GCA_903936865.1 uncultured Bacteroidales bacterium
ACAAAATATTAAATAGGATAATCTTCATTTTTTTCCTGTATTCTTATTCTGAAATCTTAATTAATCAGTAGAATAAATTAATGGTTTTTAGTTCAATAAATTAAATTAAGGACTTCTGTTAACTTTCTTAAAATTTATAATACAATGCAGTTTCAGCTGTAAAATTAACTTTACTGAAGTTTTCATATCCGGCATATCCTCCCATAAAATTACAACTGAATCGTTTCTGTATAATAAATTCTATTCCATTACCTAAGCCATTATTAAAGTATTCTGAAAATGTATTATTTTCCTTATTTTTATTATAGTAATATTGATTTCCCTGATACAAAAGCAAATTGATATTTTCAGATTCTGATAGTTTATACAATAAAGTTAATCCAATGCTATAGGTAGCTCTTTTATTATCAGAATAGGGAGCAAATGTTGACTGAACGCCAAATCTTTTTGGAAAGAACCGGTAAGATAATCCATAACCTGTTGTAAAACCAGCTGCAACACCCAATGCATGTATAAGAGGTTCGTTGTTTTCTGAAGCATATTGTGCCCTTGCATTCGTATTTCCCTGAAATACAAAAAGAATAAATAATGGAATAAATAATGTTGTTCTCATTTTTAATTGTTTAGAAATAAATAAATTTAAAAATACACGAATAGGAAATTACTTGTATACAGATTTCTGAAAATTAAATTTTTCGATGCGAACAAGTGTTAAAAACTACCGAATAGGTATTTTAAAACGATGATTATATAATGAAAATCAACAAATAAAAGTAATTTTAGAAGTCCGGATAAGTTGTTCAAGTTTTATTCCTAAAATTATACACTTTACAAATTTACATATCATTTAAGGCAATTCAATATAAAAATGTAAATTTTTCTTATTCTTTCTTGATTATTTTGTTAATTTTCGATATAAATAGAATGGATAATAAAAAGTAAGTAATTTTATTTTACACTTTTTCCTAACTATTTTATATTCATGGATATAAATAGCAACAAAATGGGCTGGATGATGCTGTTTTTTATTTAAGAAAGTCTGTTTGGGCAATAGTTCGTTAAACTTTGACAAAGTTTTGCTTATAAATTTTAATCAATAGATTATTAATGCATTATATTATCAAATGCAACTTTGTCAAAGTTATCAATAACTGCAACTTATAAAAGTTTAACCTAGTATTGATTGGTAAAACAATAATAATTTAATAGTTGTGATTTGCTTTTATCCCGCACATATGGGAGTATTTTTGATGTGCTAATTCAAGATAATCAATTTCTTTTGCGTCCAATAGAATAAAACATAAGTAAGTATTATTTATTTGCTTAGCAACTAGCTATCATAAAAAATAATAAAGGATTTTTGAAAAAGGTAATTAATCATTTGTAAAAAAATCAGCCATTAATTCAGCTTGTTTTAAAACGGTTTCAATTGCTTTTGCTTGTTTATCTGGAGGATAACCCCATTTGGTAAGTGTTCTTTTTACAATTACCATTAGTTTTGCTCTGGCACTTTCTCTTATTGTCCAGTCTATGGTAGCATTGG
Organism: uncultured Bacteroidales bacterium; assembly: GCA_903936865.1. Lineage (GTDB taxonomy): Bacteria > Bacteroidota > Bacteroidia > Bacteroidales > JACABE01 > JACABE01. The sequence goes on from CAIZXK010000456.1 coordinate 1,544, forward strand.
CTCTTACTTTGTCTGTAATTTCCCTGGCAATTTCTTTCAATTGCTCATCACCCAATATTTTAACTGCACTGTCATTAACTTCCAATGCATTATAAAAAGCAACTTCATCTTTTGTAAGACCCAGATTTTCTGCTTCTTTGTCTGATTCTTTTATAACTTTTGCAATATTGATAAGTTCCTGAATAATTTCGGCAGTTGTCAGCAAATTGTTCTGATAACGTTTTATTGCACCTTCCAGCAATTCTAGCAATTTCTTGCTTTTCACCAGATTGTATTTTGTTCTTACCTTTATTTCATCGTTCAAAATCTTTTTCAACAATTCAATTGCCAGATTTTTATGTTTCATCCCTTTTACTTCCAGAAGAAACTCATCAGATAAAATTTCCAAACCCGAAATATCAGGCTTTTCCATTCCGGCAGCATCAAAAATGTCAATTACTTTGTCACTGCTTAATGCTTCATCAACTATTTGTTTGATAGCCGTTTCGATATCAATATCTGATTTCCCGCTACCACCGCCTCCACCAAATTTAACCAATCTTGCCTTTACCGATTGAAAGAAAGCTACTTCAGGTAAAAAAGATTGTACTTCTTCTCTGGTAATACAAAGTGAAAGTGCCTGACTTAACAAACTTACTTCGCGGATAAATCTTTCTTTTCCATCCTGCAATCCCAGAATATGTTCTTCAGCCTGAAGAATGATTGATAATTTCTCTTTTGAATCAACAATCAGGAAGCGTTTGTAATTAAATTTAAGGCTATTTTCATAATAGGCTTCAGGTTCTTCTACCAGAATATCTTTTCTTGTATTGCTTTCTTCAGTAAACATTTGCTTTATCACTTCCATTTTTTCAAGGAAAACATCTACTGCTTTTGATATATTTTCAGCCGGATCGCCTTTTCCACCTGCAGAACTGTAAAATGAAAGTGCTTTTTTTAAATCTGTACCAATTCCAAGATAATCGACAATTAAACCACCGGGTTTATCTTTAAACACACTGTTTACCCTTGCAATTGCCTGCATCAGATTATGACCACGCATTGGTTTGTCAACATACATGGTATTCAAACAAGGTGCATCAAAACCGGTTAACCACATATCCCTGACAATTACAATTTTTAATTCATCATCAGGATTTTTCATTCTTTCCGATAAATCTCTCCTTTGTTGTTTGGTTGTATAATGTTTGGCAATTTCTGGACCATCGGCACTATTGCTGGTCATAACAACTTTTATAGCCCCTTTTGTCATATCTTCACTATGCCAATCGGGTTTCAGAGCAATTATTTCTTTATATATATCTGCTGCAATTCTGCGACTCATGGCAACTATTAGAGCTTTACCCTCAAAAACAGTTTGCCTTTTTTCGAAATGAGTCACAATATCCTTTGCCAGATTTTTTACTCTATCTTCATTTCCAACAATAGCTTCCAGCTTTGTCCATTTGGCTTTGGCTTTTTGTTTTTCTGTAATTTCTTCATCCTGTTCTATTTCTGCATCAAACTCTTCAATTAATTTTCTGCCTTCTTCTTCCAGATTTACTTTTGCCAAACGGCTTTCATAGAAAATCCTTACCGTAGCACCATCTGTTACTGCATCTTTTATATCGTAACGGTCGATATAATTTCCGAAAACCTGAGGCGTATTTACATCAGTACCTTCAATAGGTGTACCTGTAAACCCGATGTAAGTTGCATTGGGTAAGGCGTCACGCATATATTTAGCAAAACCATAAGCTATTCGTTTCCCAATAACTTCTTTGGTTTCAATATCTTTTTCATCCAGTAATTTAGCTTCAAAACCATATTGAGTACGATGGGCTTCGTCAGCAATTACAACGATATTTCGTCTATCAGAAAGCTGATCGTATACTGAACTTGTTGAAGTATCGGGCATAAACTTCTGAATGGTAGTAAAAACAATACCACCACTAGCCACTTTCAGTAATGCTTTCAGATGTTCTCTGTTTTCAGCTTGTACTGGTTCCTGACGAAGCAACTGTACAGAGGCTGCAAATGTGCCAAATAACTGATCATCCAAATCGTTGCGATCTGTGATTACTACTATAGTCGGGTTTTGCATTTCAGTGGCAGTAATTAGTTTTCCCGAATAGAAAACCATACTTAAACTTTTGCCCGAACCCTGAGTATGCCATACTACACCACCACGTTTATCTCCATTGATACCGGACGCAACAACAGAAGATTGAACCGCTTTGTTTACCGCAAAATATTGATGATAAGCTGCTAATTTTTTTTCTGTTACTATTTGCGTTAATCCCGTTTTGGAATCTTCTCTTTTTGTTTTCTCAAAAACTATAAAATTACGAACCAAATCTAACAGAATAGCAGGTTGTAACATTCCTTTCAACAAAGTATCCATTTGTGGTTTAAAACGGGAGGCTTCTTTTATACCATCTGCTGTTTTCCACGTCATGTAACGGCTTAAATCTGCTGATACGCTTCCGGCTTTACATTCCAAGCCATCAGAAATAATACATATTGTATTAAAAGTAAACAACCCTGGAATAATGGCTTTGTAAGTTTGTATCTGTTTAAAAGCACTTAATAGATTAGCATTCTCATCCGTTGGATTTTTTAATTCAATTACGACCAAAGGCAAACCATTCACAAAAAGCAAAACATCAGGACGTTTGTTACGATTATTTTCAATAATGGTATATTGATTTACAACAAGATATTGGTTGTTTTCAATATTTTCAAAATCTATCAATGCTACTTCGTGGCTACGTTCGTAACCATTTTGCTGAAATGGAATTTTAACCTTCTCAACCAGCATTTTATGAAACTCTTCGTTATTATGAAGCATAACCGGAGAATATATTCTCAGCACTTTCTGCACAGCAGCTTCCTGAGCATCTGCCGGAATATGTGGGTTTATCTTTGAAATGGCATTTCTTAACCTATCCGTTAATATTACCTGGCTAAAACTTTCCCTTTCGCAAAACAAACCTTCGGGTGAAAGCTCCCTGCCATTGGCATATTCCCAGCCTTGCGATTGCAATATTTCAATAGCAGATAATTCTAATATATTTTCGGTTATTGGTTTCATTTGCTTAATTCTTTTTTATTTTCAATACAATATTTTTCTACTTCTTTTATCCAGTTATCATACCAATACCAAGTATTTGCTACATAAACGCCAAATCCTTTACCTTCATTTCTTGCATCAAGTTGCTTCCAAAGTTGTGTATGTTGATGCATTCCAAAATTAATATAACCCTTATCTTTGAATATTTTAACTACTTCCATTGGTAGATGTTTAGGTTTTTCTCTATCTCTAATTAAACGATATTCTTTATTTAATCCTGCTGCTTCAGGTGAATCTGCTCTGATAAATTCAATAACTTTATCTGCTTGGCCTTTGGTATTAGCTATTTTAGGTACATACAAGACCCTATAGGAATATTGAGGATTATTATAATCATCTTCTGAAATTGTATCATCAAAATCATTTATATATGAAGCTATGCTTTTGGGCAAATCAGAAAATTCATTAAGTTGTTTTCCATGTTCTTCTGAAATTGATGAAAATTGCAGAGAAAAAGATAAATATTTATCAATAGCATATTGATTACCGAAAAGTTTTTTTATATAATGATTATAGTTCAAACAACATGCTTGGAATCTTGCACTTAAATAATCATCAATTCTTGTTGTCATCTGATGTTCAATTTCATGTCTTAACCCAATAAGAAATTTAAGGTTTGATTTTGGAACATTTTCAATTGGGCAATTATCTTCATTTAAACATCTTTCTAATTCCCAATATTTGAAAGCTCCTCTTGAAGTTTTATCATATTTTTTGATTTTTGGTCCTTGTTTATAATATCGATAGTCAATACCTTTTTCTCTATAATAAGCATGTAAGAAATATGTCCATGAAATATTTGAAAGAATAATAAAACTTTCCGATTTGAATACAATATTGGGATTATTAAATATTTGAACAGCACTAAGCATAGCTTCTCTTGACTTTATCAAGAGTTCTTCTTTAATTGAATGTAATATTCTTTGACGCTTTGCCAT
>CAIZXK010000457.1 GCA_903936865.1 uncultured Bacteroidales bacterium
CGTTACTCCCGCACATAAGGGATTTTCACCCTCTGGAAAAATAAATTCACCCAACTTGTTGCTCATTTGATAAATATTTGTAATTTTGAAATATTTATTGAGCTTTCGGCAGGGTGTGCTCAGCTCATGCAGGGCACACACGGGGACTTCATGCTGGGCACTTCGTGCCACATGAAGTCCTATTTATTAGCACCAGTTTTTCTTATTTCGTCTCTGGAAACCACCATCCTTCGTGTCTTTGTTTATATTCCTTTCTCCTGTCGTCAATAATTATTATTTCACAAACAAATGGACTTTCAATGTAGTCGGTGTTCCCTGCGTAAGGTCTTGTTTGTTTTAAATCAAATTCTATTGTCATTGTCGCTGAACTTACATAGTCCATTGTCGAGCCACTACTTTCTACTAATGTTGGAAACCAATTATTCCAATGCTCAACTGATTGCTTTATTTGGTCAGTTAAAAGTTCGGTCGGTTCAGCTATGTTCTTTAAAATATCAACTGTCAGTCTATTACAGTTTGTTTTGCGAGCCTGCTTTAATAAGTGTCCCATAAAATAGTCGTCATTTATGTAGTTCATTAAACTAATAAATGAATGTCCGAAGTTGTGAGAAACGCTTTTTAAAGGTTTGTGACTTGTCATTTTTTGATTTGTGAATTAAACAATTCAATTCGTTTTTCAATTCTCTTTATAATATCCGAATCATTATCATTATAAATGTCTCTTAGTTGATATTCTTCGTTTTGTATAAACTCGTTTATCCCCAAATTAAAAATAGCTTGACCAAATCTCTGACTAGGATTCTGTTCAAGATATTCTTTTAATTTCTCAAGTATGATTCTGTGTTCATTTGTCATAAAATTGGTGCTAACGTTTTGCGGCTTTGCGTTCGGGCGGGACTTTTAGCACTGCACTTGATACGAAGAACCACAGTTCAAATATAGCAAAAAGCGTCAAACGAAGCACGAAACCCCGCCTGACGCAAAACCGCTGTTGGCAGTAGTGCTTAATTACTACTTCAGAATACTATAACTTTCCCAACATCATTTTTGGTCAGCCCGTTTGTTGAAATGTCCGTTAATGATAGTGATTTAAAGTTTCTTGAAATATAGTTTACACTTATTAAGTCAACTGCTTTTTGTAACATTTTTCCGTTTGCTCCTGTCACTTGTCCTATGATTTCTACATTGTTTTTCTTTGCCAATTTCACGAATTTACTCATCATCATTTTCATCAACCATTTCATAATTCCTGGCAAATTTACACCTGCTTTGTGCATATTTGAAGTATCAACAAACTTTACAGAAACTACTTTTTTAGGTTGCAAAGCAATGGATTTTTTCAGAATGTCATCACCAAGCACATCAAAAACATAATCAACTTCTTTGACTTTCAATACTTGCGAAAAATCTTGTGTTTTGTAGTCGATAAATTGGTCAAGTCCTGCTTTGTCCAAAACAGCTTTGTCCGATTGACTGCCTGTGCCAATTACAAAAAGTCCCAATTGTTTGGCTATTTGCAATGCCTGAAAACCAACACCACCACCAACTCCGTGTATAAGGATTTTTTCTCCTTTCTTTGCATTGAGTTGTGTCAAACTATCAAAGGCTGTAAGCAAAGGTAACGCAATTGTTCCTGCTTCTTTAACGTCTATGTTAGTTGGGATTTTTGCACAATAGTTTGCTGGAATTGTAATTTCTTCTGCCCAAGTTCCAATGTCACTAAATAATCTGTAAAAAAAGACATTGTCGCCCACAGAGAAATCTTTTACATTTTGTCCAACTTCTAGTATAATACCTGCTCCATCTATGCCACCAATTTGAGGTTCTTTATACTTCAACGTAGGAAAACCTTTCATTAAATCCATATCCACAGGATTTATACGGCTACTCACCATTTTTATTTTCAATTCGCCCGATTGTGCTTTTGGGCTTTCTATATTTTGAATTTTCATTGTTGAAAATTGTTTGCCTGCTTTTTGACGAATAATAGCTTTCATCAGATTTTCAATTTTTGTACTTGTTCAGCGGTTAAAACTTCCTTTAAATCCGTTTTCCATTTTGCTACGGCATTTTGGATTACTTCTTTTTTTCTGCCTTGCTTGTAAGCGTCTTCGTGTCCGTTGGCTCTATCAAGGTTAATTTGAAATAATTTTGCTTTTTGCTCTTCTGTAAGCGAAAGTTTCTTTGCCATTTTTTCGGTAATGTGTTTTACCTTTTCTTCTTTTGAAAGGCGAGAATGTGCAAAAGCCTTTATGCCAATTACTGAAACTATTATCAGCAATGCTCCAATTACGATTTTCTTTGTGACCATATTCTAAAATTTATTTGTTATTAATGGTGCAAATTTATTACCTTTGTCCAAATAAATAGTATAGTCAATAATTATCGTAATAGTCTAAATATATAGACCAATGGAAAATAAAAGAAAAACGAAAGAATTTAATCCGAATAATTGTCCTGTTACCCATTGTCTGAATAAGATTGGTGGAAAATGGAAGCCTGTCATTATTCATTTAATACGAAAAGATTGCAACCGATTTTCAATGTTACAAAAGGCTATTCCTGATATTAGTAAGCAAATGTTGGTCAACCAACTTCGTGAAATGGAAGAAGATAAAATTCTGGAACGTATCATTTATGCAGAAATTCCGCCAAGAGTGGAATACAAAATTTCAAAATACGGTGAAACTTTGTTGCCTATTATTGATAGTATGTCAGATTGGGGTTTGAAAGATTTAAAGAAGTCGTCAAAGTAGTTTCTGACGGTTCTTGCGGTCGCTCGTAGCATTACTGCCAACATTGTTATAGGTCTAACAAAATCATCCTTTACATCCGTATTTTGGTAGTATAGTCCTGATAAATGTCATACTTATTTAGGTTGCAAATATATTAATATTTTTTAATAAATCATCAAATGGTGATTTTATTTTCTGTAAACTTTTGCTGTTACATGAGTGTATATTTCAGTCGTTTTGCTGTTTTTATGCCCTAGCAATTCTTGTATGTATCTTTAATCTGTTCCAGATTCAAGTAAATGCGTTGCATAACTATGCTGTAGCCAATGTAAAGTAACTGGTTTTTTATATTTATTTTTGTTATTGCTTGCTTTATAACACTTTGCAAACTTTGTTCAACATTATTAAAACCTTTCCAGTGGTAATATAAGCCTAAAAAAACATGGAGGCTAACCTTACTTTTGGTAATTATTTTTCTACAAACTTACAAATTATTTCAATTAAAAGAACCTGACAGCTAAAAAATTATGCTGTCAGGTTCTTATTATTTTGTTTAAATAGCTTTTACCATCTCAAAATCGGCTACTGTTTCGTCGCCGGCTACTACTGCCTGATTGGTGAGGGTAGCGGTTTGGTAATCCAATAGGGTAACTTCTATTGTGTAAGTTCCGGCTGGCAGGCTGTCGAATGTATATTCGCCATCGCTGTCGGTTTCGGTCTGATAGCCGGTACCTGTGAGCTTAACGGTTGCAGCTGCTATAGGCATTTCGTCGGCTTTGTCGGTAACCATACCTGTCAGTATTCCGGCTTCTTCTTCGGTAATTTCGCCATTGCTCTTTTTGGCATGGGTTTTTGGCATGCTGTTGCGGGCTTCTTCATAAAGTTTATATTCCGATGTATGTGTGAATTGAAATATCATCATTACTTTATCCAGCTTATTATCAACCAATTTACGCAATTGCATAAACAACTCCCTCAATTCTTCGGTATAAATCTTGCGTTGTTTTATATCGAGTATATTAAGTTTGCTACTACCACTATAGGTGTCGATATTCGTTTTCAATTTCGTAACCATAGCTTGTGTAATTCCATAATTTACAAGGTCTGCAATATTTGCATCCGCTTTTTCGCGAACGATTTTGCACAATTCGAGTACTTCTTCATCTCTTTTTTTATTATAAACTGAAATCGGGAAATCGACAGCCTTTTTTAAATCTTCCTTTTGATTTGCAAAAGCATAAGCAGCAATAATTTGCCCAATCTGAGCCGATAACTCACTCATATCCTTTCGCAAATCTTTTTTGTTAATTGTTTTGCCACCAATGGTTTCACTTTGCTTTGTCGATTTTTCATCAATAGCTTCTTTAATAGCTGCCATTTCCAAAAAGGCTTCCTTCACAGCTATAATTGTACCAAAAATACTTTGTTTGGAAGTCCAAACATCGAGGGTTAACTTAATCATACCCGAATAATCTTCATTTCTGTTGATCATTTTTTTATGTGGGAGTATAAATAAATTAGTTGAATATATGTATGCTTTATACATTTCCTTTGTGTAAGATACCATTTCCTTTGTGTAAGA
>CAIZXK010000458.1 GCA_903936865.1 uncultured Bacteroidales bacterium
TTCCAAATATAGGTTAATGCTGAATACTCTCCAAAATAAAAATTATATTTCAAGATATTAAAAGAATTCTTATCATAATTGATTTCAGAAAATTTAACTTTACTCAATGTGTTTTGTAATGTTTGAATATCTATGCCTTCAATTGGTTTTTCAGATTTCAGACTGACAACATAATATGAATTATCTAAAAAATAATTCAAATAGCTTATTTGCTCTGGTTTTGTTTTTAATAAGTTTTCAATATATTCTTTACTGAAAGATTGGTATAATCTTGCATTTGGTTTAACGGATTGAGATTGTGCCGTTAAGAATAAAAACAAAGAAACTGCAAGGAGAATGTTTCTTATTGATTTTCCATGATTTTTCATGCTAAAATTAAAAAGTTAGTTTATAATCTACAAAATTACAATTATTTTTAAAATAAATGTCAAAAGCTAGACATATTGAATAAAATAAAGGTTGTATTTAATTTAAAAAAATCTCGTATTTTTGCATAGATGAAAAACATAAGAAATTTTTGCATAATTGCCCATATTGATCATGGGAAAAGTACATTGGCTGACAGATTGTTAGAAACTACAAAAACAGTTTCGGCACGTGACTCTCAGGCTCAGGTTCTTGATGATATGGATCTGGAAAGAGAAAGAGGTATCACAATTAAAAGTCACGCCATACAAATGGATTATATTTTTGAAGGAGAACTATATAAACTTAATTTAATTGATACTCCGGGACATGTTGATTTTTCCTACGAAGTTTCACGATCCATTGCTGCTTGTGAAGGAGCTCTTTTAATTGTTGATGCTACTCAAGGTATTCAAGCCCAAACAATTTCCAATCTTTATTTAGCATTAGACAATGATCTGGAGATAATTCCTGTTCTGAATAAAATTGATTTAGATGCTGCAATGCCAGAAGATGTAAAAGATCAAATTATTGATTTACTTGGCTGTGAAAGAGAAGATATAATTGAAGCAAGTGGTAAAACAGGCTATGGTATTGATGATATTTTATATGCAATAATAAAAAGGATTCCTGCACCAAAAGGAGATGAGAATGCTCCTTTACAAGCATTAATTTTCGATTCTGTATTTAATTCGTTCAGAGGCATTATATCATACTTTAGAATTATGAATGGTGAAATCAGGAAAGGTGATTTCGTTAAATTCTTCGCAACAGGAAAAGAATACTATGCTGATGAAGTGGGTGTTTTAAAATTTAAACCAGAACCCAAAGATGTCTTAAAAGCCGGAGATGTTGGTTATATTATTTCAGGAATAAAAACATCAAAGGAAGTTAAGGTTGGAGATACAGTTACTCATGTATTGAGACCATGTGAAAAAGCAATTGATGGCTTTGAAAATGTGAAACCTATGGTTTTTGCAGGTGTATATCCTATTGATGCTGATGACTATGAAGAATTAAGAAATTCTATAGAAAGGCTCCAGCTTAATGATGCTTCACTTACCTTTGAACCTGAATCTTCAGCGGCTTTGGGTTTCGGATTCAGATGCGGCTTTTTAGGTTTGCTGCACATGGAAATTATTCAGGAGAGATTGGACAGAGAGTTTAATATGGATGTAATCACTACTGTTCCAAACGTTTCTTACAAAGCTTATACTACTAAAGGAGAAATGATTGAAATTCATAATCCATCAAGCTTACCCGATCCTAACCATTTGGAACATATTGAAGAACCTTTTATTACCGCTCATATTATTACAAAATCAGAGTATTTGGGTGGCATAATGACTCTGTGTATCAATAAAAGAGGTATTATTAAAAATCAGGTTTATCTTACGTCAGACCGAATTGAAATTACTTTTGAATTGCCTTTAGGTGAAATAGTTATTGATTTTTATGATAAATTAAAAAGCATATCAAAGGGTTATGCGTCTTTTGATTATTTCCAATCGGGTTATAAACCTGCCAAACTTATTCGTCTTGAAATACTTTTAAATGCAGAACCAGTTGATGCATTATCAACTCTTATCCATCAGGATAATGCTTACAGTTTTGGAAAAAGAATTTGCGAAAAGCTGAAAGAATTAATTCCCCGTCAACAATTTGATATTGCTATTCAGGCAGCCATTGGTTCAAAAATTATTTCAAGAGAAACAGTTAAGGCTGTTAGAAAAGATGTTACCGCTAAATGTTATGGTGGCGATATTACCCGTAAACGTAAGTTGCTTGACAAACAGAAAAAAGGAAAAAAACGAATGCGTCAGGTAGGAAATGTAGAAGTACCGCAATCTGCTTTTTTAGCTGTACTTAAACTTGATTAGAAAAAAAAATTGCAAATCAATTAATTAAATAAAAGATGCATATCTCATATCAGCTATGCATCTTTTTGTTTAAATAATACTACCATTTCTTTAAAATAAATGTATAGTTCTGTTAAATCTTAACTCATCTAAAAAAATCCAATTTCAGAACTTTTATAGTGCCATCTTTCAACTTTCGATTACTGTTTTTATCATCTTGAATTTGCCGTTTGGTTTTATATAATTTGATGCATATGCTGGTATCACAATTGATTGACCTGTTTCGAGCAAATTAGATTTCCCTTCAATAACAATGTCAGCTTTTCCATCAATAACCTGAATGAAACTATCGAAAGCTATTTTCTTTTCGTTTAATCCTTCACCATTATCAAATGACAAAACACTGATATTCCCAGCTGACTTTTTTAGAATCCTTTTAATTACAATTGAATTCTTCTGGTAATTAACTATAAGGGAAGTATTATGTACTTTTGATTTTTCAATTTCTATAGTATTCATTTATTTTGGTTTAGTGAAATGCAAGTCCGATAGTTGAAACGCCGCTTGAAAGATCAAGAAACATTCCTACTTTGTTATTAAAATGGTATTCAACACCTGCATGTATATCCAGAAACAATGGATTTCCTTTGTTATAAAAATCTTTATCACCATAATAATCTTCATCCCATGATGAATTTACGATGGCAAAACCCAATGAACCGGCTAAATAAAAATCCCAACTTGAACTTGCTTCAAAAATTTTATCAAAATAATAACTACCTTTTATCCCAACTGGAATTACTGTTTGTCGGTAAGTATAATATTTGTTTGGATAATTATTGTTTCCCCAATAATAACTCTCAGTGAAAGTATAAAAACTGGCAAAAGGTGCCAATGTAAAACTGCTAGCCACATCAAATTCATAATTGATATTAAATACTGGTAATGTATGGCCTACATATCCATAATAGCCTGAATAGCCACCTACTCCTACTCCTAGATTTAAAGTTTTTCCGTACTTTTCGGAATTTCTGTTTCGTTGCGCAAAGCTACTGATACTTAGCATCGTTATCAGGAATAGTAAAATAAATATTGATTTTTTCATGATTTTAATTATTTAATTATTTGTAATTAGAATGCAAAGGTAGGCTGACAACCTTTCAAAAGTGTTATACAATTTTAGCGACTAATTGCATTATTCACACTTTTGGATACTTAAAGCTGAAGTTGATATTGAGTAAGATAAATAGAAGACCCGACCATTTTTATTTTGATCAGGATTTTTTTGTCAGGAGTTCTGAGATTAATTGATTATAATTTTATTTTTTAGTAGTTTTTCTTTTGATATTTATTTTCATAATAGGAGGCATGGTATCACCCATTAAAAATCCCCATGGTTTTAATGAATCAATATGATCGAAAATAAGTTTTAAGATTGCAAGAAGAGGAATCGACAAAAACATACCAGAAATCCCCCACAAAGCATTACCTGCAAATACTACAATTATAGAAAACAATGCATTAATTCTAACTTTGGAAGCTACAATAATAGGTACAATAAAATTATTATCAATTAACTGGATAAAATAATATAAAGCCAGCACATATAATGCATACCAAGGCGAAGTTTCTGTTGCCAAAGCTACCATCATAGGTAAAGCAACGGCCACCAAACCACCGATATAAGGAATCAGATTGAGCAAAGCACCAATAATTCCCAATAAAACAGCATATTCAATTCCAAGTATCATAAGAGCTGCAATATCCATAATAGCAACTATTACTGCTTCAATTACCAACCCAAACAAATATCGCTGAATCAATGATTTTATCTGTGAAACCATTTGAGCAACTTCAAGTTTATTATCTCCGCTAAAAAGTCTGTGAATAAATTCGATTATAAGTGGCTTGTAATACAGAATTATAAAAACATAAACCGGAATCACAAACAAAACTATTAACCCACTGCCCACAATAACAAGTGTTTGCCCTATGGCAGCACTTCCTGTATTAATAAGTTCGCTTTTGGTTTGAGTAATCCATTGCTGAATTTTGTAAGGTTTAATATCAAAATATTCGGAAGACCAGGCAATGGTCTGATTTAAAATCAATGTGAATTTATCAACCAGTAAAGGCCATGAATCGCTAAACTTGCTCACTTGCGAAAACAACAAAGCACAAAAGGCAGCAATGACAATAAAAGTAAGGAATAAAGTAATAACTATTGCAATTATACGATTAATCCTTATCCTTTCAAAAAAGCTTACAACCGGACTTATCAGTATGGCAATAACAACTGCAAAAACTAATGGTACTATTATATCCTGACCTATATAAAGCATATTTATAAACACATATAATCCCACCAATATTAATGCAGCTTTTGCATAAACAGGAAATTTAAGAAAGTTATTTAACCCATTGTCAGAATTAGTTTTAGTTGTCTTCATCTCCGGAAGCTTTATTAAATCTATCGCCTAACTTATTCTTCAACATATTAAAAAACTGAGAACCCAAAGACTTAATTGTTTCGGGATTTTTAGAGATGAAATTAGAAATGCCAAACATCAAAGCATTACCAAGCAATTTCTTAACGGGACTGTGTGATGTACCTACAAATAATTTCCTTGAAATATAACCAGCAGCCAAACCAACACCAGTATTCAATAAATTATCCCTTAATTCGCCGGAAGAAGCTACATCCTTAATTACACTTCTCATAAGGTTAACAGGTTTAAAGCTTTCGTAAGTACACAAAAGATGTTCTTTTAAAATTTGTCCATCATAAGCACGCTTATTTTCCAGTTCGATAATGGCTTCCATTAAATTTCTTTCCGTATTTATTTTTTGCATGATTGTATTTATTGAAGTGCTTGTTTAATAATTAAATCACTAATTGGCTTTTTAATCCATTTGTACATAAAAAAATGTAATATTAATGCAGCTAACAGATAGAAAGCAGCAACAATGAAAAATCCATAATACAATTTACCCAAAAGTTCGCCTAAAAACAGGGCAACACCGATATTCATTATCAGAGCGAACAGAGCAAACATAATAATAACACTCATACGAGCTATTAAAGCGGTAACAATAATAGTAGTAGTATGTAATAATTTAAGCTTCGAAAGCTCAAAAGTAGTTCTTACATAAATCTCAATTCTTTCAAAAAGAGAAACAAGCATTTCTGTAGGTGATTCCATTATTTTACTATTTTAGATGATTTATTAAGTATTACAAAAAGCACTAATTACCAGCTATCAACCTGCAATTAAATGCTTTTTGCAAAATACTTTCATTTTTTACTTTTCTTTTTTACCAGAATCATTCAATTCCGCTTCAGCTTCTTCCATTTTATGTCTTGCTTTTTTAGTCATATTTATGGCTTCCTCCTTCATATTTTCGTATTTTTCTGTAACAGTTTCCATAAATTCATTGAATTTATCTTCCAGATCATCTACATATCCATTACTTTTCTTAGCTATTTTTTTTCTGGTTACCGAACCTTTATCGGGAGCAAATAAAATCCCTAAAGTTGCACCAATGGCAGCTCCTGCCAATACACCTATTATTACTTTTCCTGAACTCATGATTTTTATTATTATTTGGTAAATATTAATTATTAATAAAGTACAAAGGTAAATGACTGTCAATACCTTTGCATTACATAATTCAATATAAAAATTACATCATTCACACATTTTTAATACTTATGATTCTACATGTTAAAGTATGGTTTAAATGCAAAAATCCGAAGTTTGAACTACTCAAAAAGTAATTTCAAACTCCGGATACAAGACTTTTACCGCTTCCATTAAATTTGTAACAAAACCTATAATTTAATTAATATCAAATTTTTACAGGTTTAAGTTGAATGTAAAAATCTAGTTACAATTTATAATATCTTTTCACTCACTCTACTCTTTTCATCACGTTTAGCATGTTTTGCTGCCCGTTTTTCTTTCAGGTTCAAAATTGCTTCCTTTTTCCCTGATTTTTCTTTTCCTTCTTTTTCTTTTGACATTTTATGTATTTTTTAAATAACTTAAAGTGCAAAGGTATGCCTGTTCTCATATTAATACATTACATTATAATTAAATAGATTTACATCATTCACACATTTAAATTAAGCAAAACGAAGAAGTCATTTGACAATTAATGCATTTTAGTCTTTTTCCAGACTTTTTGTGATTATTGGTAATTAATTTTATGGTAAAAAGTAAAAAAATATGTAGGTTTGCAAAATAATATATGCTAATGAAACCTTTTAATATAACTATATTAGGCTGTGGATCAGCCACACCTTCAAAAATGAGAAACCCAAGTGCTCAGTTAATAAACCTGCATGAGAAATTGATATTATTTGATTGTGCTGAAGGAACACAAATGCAAATGCGAAAATATCGAGTAAAGAATAACAGAATCAATCATATATTCATTAGTCATTTGCATGGAGATCATTATCTTGGATTAATGGGCTTACTATTTACCTATCATCTTTTTGGAAGAACCAATACCTTACATATTCATGCTCCTAAAGAAATGAAAGATATAATTGATATCCAATTAAAGGTATCAAATTCTCAATTATGCTATCCATTGATATATCATGATTTAATACCAGATGAATTTCACCTGGAACTGGAAACCAAAACATTCAGTCTTTATACTTTTCCATTGAAACATAGCATTCCAACCTGGGGTTTCATTATTAAAGAAAGCTATACCGGATTAAAAATTGATAAAACATTTATTAATAATGAGAAACCAGGCATAAATGAAATTCATAAAATAAAATCAGGAGAAGACTATTTAAACGCAGAAGGAAAGCTATTTAAAAATAAAGACATTACCATTGAAGGTGATGCTTTGCGATCTTATGCTTATTGTACAGATACCCTTTATGATGAAGAAATAATTCCTTATATTGAAAATACTGATTTACTTTACCATGAAGCTACTTTTACGCATGATTTTGTGGATGTTGCAAAAAGCAAATTTCATTCAACGGCCAAGGAAGCAGCATTAATTGCAGAAAAAGCCAATGTGAAAAAATTAATAATCGGTCATTTTTCAGCACGTTATGAAGACACCTTACCAATTTTAAATGAAGCAATTACATATTTCCCTGAAACATTACTTGCTGAAGATGGATTGAAAATAGAGATTAATTGGTAATATTAAATTCTTCTTCCAGAAAATCTTTAAGCTGAGAAGGTTTAATGTCCTTAATTAACTCCCCTTTCTTACAATATGAAATATTACCTGTTTGTTCTGAAACCACAATAGCAATAGCATCAGATTGTTCAGTAATTCCTAATGCCGAACGATGCCTTAAACCCAAATCATGAGAAATATTCCTATTTCCCGAAACAGGAAGAATACATCTGGCAGCTTTAATCCTGTTATTAAAAATAATTACCGCACCATCATGCAAAGGACTGTTTTTAAAGAAAATATTTTCTATCAATTGAACAGTAATATTTGAATCAATCTGTTCTCCTGTATTTACAAATGTTTGAAGTTCATTTTTTTTTGCCAGAACAATTAAAGCTCCGGTTTGAGAATTAGACATTTTTTGACAAGATTGGATAATCGGATCAATAGAAAACATATTTTCGTTACCCAAATCTATTTTCCAAAACATAAATCGTTTTGGGGTTTTGCTAATAAAACCAGGGGTTCCAAGCAATAATAAAAATCTTCTGATTTCTGGCTGAAATACAACGATTAGAGCAATAACACCTACACTGATAAATTGACCTAAAATCTCAGTAAGTAACTCCATTTCTAAAACTTTAACCAATTTCCAAACCAAATAAATTGATATTATCCCAATAAAAATATTTATGGCTGCTGTTCCTCTAATAAGTTTATACATTTCATAAAATAGATAAGCAACCAATACAATATCAATAATATCCAATAATCGTAATTTAGGTAAATTGATAATAAATAGTTCAAGCATGATTTAAAGTTTTATTAGCAAAAATACAGATTTTAAATTTATAAACAGATTTTGTATTCCTTAATTTTTATTAAGCATATTTAAAATTTTCAACGTTTCAACAGCTTCTTTTACATCGTGAACTCTTAAAATATTAGCTCCTTTTTGCAATGCTATGGTATTTAATACTGTTGTTCCGTTTAAAGCTTCTGTCGTATTAGTTTCTAAAACTTTATTTATCATAGATTTCCTGGAAATTCCAACCAGAACAGGTAATTCGAGAAAATGAAATACTTCTAACTGATTCATTAATTTATAATTATCATCCAATGTTTTGCTAAATCCAAAACCAGGATCAATAATAATATCATTTACACCCAATAATTTAAGTTTATTTACTTTCTCTGAAAAATACAAAATCATTTCCTGTATAATATTATTATAATGAGTAAATTGATTCATATTTTCAGGTGTTCCCTTTATATGCATCAGTATATAAGGAACCTTTAAATCAGCAATTGTTCTAAACATTTCATTATCAATTTCTCCCCCTGAAATATCATTTATGATATCTGCACCGTTTTCAATTGAATACTTTGCTACATTAGCATAATACGTATCAATTGAAATAATAATTTCAGGATATTCCTTCCTCACCGATTTAAGAACTCTTTCAATAATGGATAATTCATCTGCTTTTGAGATTAATTTTGCTCCCGGCCGAGTAGAGGCAGCTCCTATATCAATAATATCAGCACCTTCCAATAACATTTTTTCAATATGAAGTAACCATTGTTTTTCAGTATTATGCTTTCCTCCATCAAAAAAAGAATCTTCCGTAACATTTAAAATTCCCATTATCAATGGCTTGTCGAATCTTACTAATTTTCCCCTACAATTTATGTTTTGTTTTACAGAAAAAATTGTATTTTTATCCCTTGAATTTTTTGTAGTTGACATATAAAATAAAGCATTAATTTTTTTGCTAAAATACTAATAATAAATGAATAGAACATCAAAGGAATTTGAGGCAATTATTAAAAAATGTGAAGATTTGTTTGAAGCCAAGATGAAAGATTATGGAAGTGCCTGGCGGATTTTGCGAACATCTTCATTAACGGATCAAATTTACATTAAAGCAAGTCGTATCAGAAGTATTGATGATAAAGGAATTCAAAAAGTAGATGAAGGCATTGTTCCTGAATTTATAGGAATGGTTAATTATTCTGTTATTGCTCTTATTCAGCTGGAGTTAGGTACTGAACAGAATTTAGATTTATCAGTAGACGAAGCCGTTAAACTTTATAAAAAACATATCAATATTGCAAAAAGTCTGATGGAAGACAAAAACCATGATTATGGCGAAGCCTGGCGAAACATGAGAGTAAGTTCCTTAAACGATATAATTCTGATGAAATTATTAAGAATTAAGCAAATAGAGGACAATCAGGGTAAAACTTTTGTTTCAGAAGGTGTTGATGCCAATTATATGGATATAATAAATTATTCGATATTTGCGTTAATCAAACTTGAAATCAAATAAGATAATAACTTAATAAATTAATTTAAATGAAGAACTTACGAACATTTAGCAGAATTCTGGTAGGATTGGTATTAATTTTTTCCGGTTTTGTAAAAGGAGTTGATCCATTGGGAACTGCCTATAAAATAACTGATTATTTTGAAGCTTATCATATGATTTGGGCTTCTCCTTTATCATTATATTTGTCAATACTATTATGTACTTTTGAGTTTGTATTGGCTGTTTTGTTAGTAATAAATGTAAAAATGAAACAAGTTGCATGGCTTGTATTATTACTAATGTCATTTTTTACTGCAGTTACCTTTTATGATGCACTTTACAGTCCGGTTCCCGATTGTGGATGCTTTGGAGATGCAATTGTTTTAACTAATTGGGAAACCTTTTATAAAAATTTGGTTTTGATGGTGTTTGTTCTGATTGTATTTTTAGGACGAAATAAAATTAAAGCGTATTTTACAACTATCAAAGAATTTAGTATTATTGGGATTGTTTCTTTACTTTTTATTTGGTTTAGTGTATATAATTACAGGAATTTACCTTTAATTAATTTTCGTCCTTGGAAAGTTGGAAATAAAATGATGTCAGATAATCCACAACCTTCAAAATTTTATCTGGTTTATAAAAACAAGCAATCCGGAGAAACCAAAGAATATTTATCCAATGAGTTACCTTGGCAGGATACCGTTTGGGTTGCCAACTGGGAATATGTTAGCACAAGAGAAGATAATCCAAATAAATCTCTTTTAGGTGCATTTGCAATTTCAGATTCAGCAGGAACAGATATGACTGAGCACTTTGTTCGTAATCCTGAATTTCAGTTTTTTATAGCATCTTATAATATAAAGGAAGCAAATAAAGAGGCATTTGAAAAACTAAATCCATTTATTGAAAAAGCTAATTCAAAAGGAATCTCAATAATTATATTAACAGGAAGTTCATCTGAAGAAATTGCTGAATTTAAAAAATTATTTCCAAAAATGAATTACGAAATCTTTACTTCTGATGATATTGCATTAAAAGCAATGATACGTTCTAACCCGGGATTGGTTTTACTTAAAAAAGCAGTGGTATTAGGACAATGGCATTGGAGGAATATTCCAGATTTTGATGAAGTTGAATTTGATAAATTGGAGAAAGAATATGTTAAATAAACTGTTTTCCAGCAAATTAAACCAAAATAAAAAACACTAACACTCGTTTAAAGAAATTATTGCTATTAAAAAAAAGCCGATAACAAAATGTTATCGGCTTTTTTAAAAATTGTTTCATTTTATCAGATTAAAAACACTTTAGATTCTGTATTATTTTAATCTATAAATACTTACAAACAAATTTCCTCAATTTCAGCTACTGTTTTAGGAATAGGTTTACCCAGAACCTGATAACCATCATTGGTAACCAAAACATCATCTTCAATTCTAATCCCTCCAAAATCCTTAAATGTTTCCGCTTTATCATAATTGATAAATTCGGTAAATTTATTTTCAGCCTTCCATTGATCTATCAATGCGGGGATAAAATAAATACCTGGCTCAACTGTAAGTACATAACCTTGCTGCAAACGTTTACCTAATCGTAAAAAAGCTCTACCAAATTGTGTGCTGCGTTTTATTTCATCATCATAACCAACATAATTTTCACCCATACCTTCCATATCATGTACATCCAATCCAAGCATGTGACCTAAACCATGAGGGAAAAACATAGCATGAGCACCTTTGCTAACAGCTTCATCCATATCGCCTTTCATTAAACCTATTTCTTTTAATCCCTCTGCAATAACTTTTGCACTTAATAAATGTATTTCCTTGTAAGGAGTACCAGGTTTAATAGCCTCAATTGCTTTCATATTAGCATTCAGAACTATTTCGTAAACATCTTTTTGACGCTGATTAAACTTGCCTCCAACAGGAATTGTACGGGTAATATCACTGCAATAACTCATTTCAGTTTCACAACCGGCATCAGCCACCATCATTCTACCTTCCGCCAATTTATTACCATGATAATGATTGTGAAGTGTTTGTCCGTTTATACTTAAAATAACAGGAAAAGAAACTGGCCCACCTGCTGAAAGAGCAATTCCTTCCATTTTTCCGGCAATTTCACGTTCAAAAATACCTGGTTTAGCCATTCTCATAGCAGTTGTATGCATTTCGTAAGCAGTAGCAATTGCTTTTTCTATCTCAACAACTTCTTCAATTGATTTTATTGAACGTTGTTTGATAATCGCTTTCGTTAATTCAATGGAAATGTAGTTTTTAACGTTGGTGTATTTTATACCGAGCAAATCAGCTAATTGCATCTGTGTTTCGCCTCTGTATGGAGATGTAAAATGAATTTTCCTGCCGGTTTTAATGGCTTCTGTAATCATTTCGAACATGGAAAGCAAAGGTAGCGTATGTTCAACACCCACTTCAGCAGCTTGTTCCTTAACTGTAGGTTGAAAGCCCATCCAGATAATGTCGTCCATATCCACGTCATTTCCAAAAATATAATCCTTATTATTCTCAATATCAATCATCCCTGCCATATTAGCATGATTTAAACCAAAAAAGTAAAGAAAATTACTATCTTGTCTGAAAGTAAAAGTATTAGCAGGATAATTAAAAGAAACATCCTTGTTTCCCAAAATCAGGATTAAACCCGATTTTACATCCTTTTTCAATTGATTTCGTCTTTCGATATAACTATTTTTTGCAAACATATTTTTATTATTAAATTAATATTTTTCAACTTTCAAAATTAATAGAATTTTTATCTATTTTGCATAATTTTTTCAATTTCTTCTATTTCCATCGGAATATTTTTCATCAGATTAACCGGACCATCCTTAGTAATCAATATATCATTCTCTAATCTGATTCCCATTTTTTCTTCTTTTATATAAATACCAGGTTCACAAGTTAAAATCATACCTTCTTGAAATTGAATTTGTTTTGATCCAACATCATGTACATCCAATCCTAAAAAGTGAGAAACACCATGCATAAAGTATTTCTTAAACAAAGGAGTTCCGATGTTTTGAGAAATAATATCTGCTTCAGAAAAAAGCCCAAGTTTCACTAATTCCTTTTCTATTAATCTATTTGTTTCTTTATTTAGATTGTCAATGGTATTTCCTACAACAAAATGAGTAAGTATTTCTTTATAAACAGTTAAAACTGATTGATAGCAAGCTTTTTGCCTTTCGGTAAATTTACCATTTACAGGAATGGTACGACTGCAATCTGAAGCATAGTTATTAATTTCGCATCCAAAATCCATCAAAAGTAAATCTCCGTTTTTGCAAATTCCTCTATTTTCGATATAATGCAACGTACAAGCATTTTCTCCTGAAGCAATTATCGGATAATATGCATGTGCATCAGCAGCATTTACAGTAAATTCATAGCTTATTTCAGCTTCAATCTGAAATTCATATATGTCAGGTTTTGTTTGTTTTAAAACTCTTTCGAATGCTTTAGCTGTTATATCACAAGCTTTTTGAATTGCAGCAATTTCCTCAGGTTCTTTAATTAATCTTAAACCAGCTAAAATAGGAGCAAGCCGTTTGTAGGAATGCAAGGGGTATTTTTCTTTCAATTCCAAAGTAAATCTATGATTTCTATCTGGGAAATCCGGAATAAACTTTATGTATTCATTACTACTCAAAAAAACATTTTCGGCATTAATCAATAAATCTTTCAACGTAATTTCAAAATCTTCAAGCCACATTATATTTTTTATACCAGAGATGGAAGTTAGTTCATTTTTATCTGCCTGATGACCATACCATGTTGAGAATAATTCAGTTGGCTGAGTTGTAAATAGGATTTCTCTATAGTTTTCATTCGGATTATCAGTGGATATTAATAAAATTGTTTTGGGTTGATTAATACCTGTAAGGTAAAACAAATCGGAATTTTGCCTGAATTTAAATAATTGATCTCCATTTCGGGGCATTTCATCATTTGAATTAATAATTGCCAACGAATTTTCAGGTAGTTTTGCAAAAAGTTTTTCTCTGTTTTTAGCAAATAAATTCTTATTCATCTTATTTACAATCTTTTGTTATTTATAATTATTCTAAATTTTAAAAAGGTAAGTCAATACCTAAAAAAAATTGTTACATTTGTTATCTAAATACAAACTTACATAAAAAAATGTAAAGTACTAAACAATTTTATTAATTAATATAAATTTCGCAAAAACAGGGAGTATATGAAATCTATTTTAAATTATTCTTCGCTTTCAAAGAAATACATAATGGCAATTGCTGGTATTTTTTTGATGTCCTTTTTAGTAATTCATCTAGCCATAAATCTATGTTTACTCAGAGACGATGGAGGTGAATGGTTTAATGCAGCTGCCCATTTTATGGGAACCAATTACATAGTTAAGTTCTTTGAAATCTTTTTATTTGCTGGAATCATCATCCATATTCTTTTGGGTGTTATCTTACAGATAAAAAACTGGATGTCGAGGCCTATTGGCTATAAATCGGGTAATAAATCCACTACATCTTTCTTATCAAAGTATATGATTTATACTGGTGCTGTTGTACTGATCTTTTTTATAATTCATTTTATGAATTTTTATTTCATCAAAGTGGGATGGGTAGAAAGCCCTGTGCCAATGATTGACGAAGAACCCAATTTTTATGCCATAGCTCAATTGCTATTTGCTAACAAAGCTTATTCTGTATTATATATTGTACTGATTACAATTTTGGGTTTCCATTTGAATCATGCATTTCAATCTGCATTCCAGACTTTAGGGATTAATCATCCTGTTTATACACCATTTATTAAGTCATTTGCAACTTTTTATTCAATATTAATTGTTGTTGGATTTAATATAATTCCTTTATTTTTTCTTTTTTTTAAAGCTTAAAATTGATTGTTTATGACAAAGTTGAATTCAAAAATACCCAAAGGCAATTTAGCCGAAAAATGGACAAATTATAAATCTCATCAAAACCTTGTAAATCCGCCAAACAAGCCAAAACTGGATATTATAGTGGTAGGAACAGGGCTGGCAGGAGCTTCAGCTGCTGCAAGTTTAGGTGCAATGGGTTTTAATGTTAAGATATTCTGTATTTCAGATAGCCCTCGAAGAGCACATAGTATTGCTGCTCAAGGTGGTATAAATGCAGCTAAAAATTACCCGAATGATGGTGATAGTGTTTACCGTTTATTTTATGATACCATAAAAGGAGGAGATTACAGAGCCCGCGAAGCTAATGTTTACCGTCTGGCAGAAGTCAGCAGTTCAATTATCGACCAGTGTGTTGCACAAGGTGTACCATTTGCAAGAGATTACAGCGGTTTATTGGATAATAGATCTTTTGGTGGAGCTCAGGTTTCACGTACATTTTATGCACGTGGACAAACCGGACAACAATTACTTTTAGGAGCTTACGGTGCATTAAGTCATCAGATTAAAACCGGTAATGTAAAATTATACAGCAGAAGAGAAATGCTCGATCTTGTTATTGTTGAAGGCAAAGCCAGAGGGATTATTGCCAGAGATTTAGTTACGGGTGAGTTAGAAAAACATTTCGGACATGCAGTAGTAGTTGCAACAGGTGGTTACGGAAATGTATATTACCTTTCTACCAATGCTATGAATTCCAATACCAGTGCAGCATGGCA
This sequence comes from uncultured Bacteroidales bacterium, assembly GCA_903936865.1. GTDB lineage: Bacteria > Bacteroidota > Bacteroidia > Bacteroidales > JACABE01 > JACABE01. Next base: position 15,391 of record CAIZXK010000458.1, read on the forward strand.
GATTTATAAAAGAGGTGCTTTCTTTGCCAATCCGAGTTATGTTCAGATACATCCAACCTGTATTCCTGTACATGGAGATTATCAGTCGAAGCTAACACTTATGAGTGAAAGCTTAAGAAACGACGGTCGTATCTGGGTTCCAAAGAAAAAGGAAGATGCTGAAAAAATTCGCAACAAGCAACTTAAAGCTATCGATATAAAAGAAGATGATCGTGATTATTTCCTCGAAAGAAGATACCCTGCATTCGGGAATCTGGTTCCGCGTGATGTAGCTTCGAGAGCTGCAAAAGAAAGATGTGATGCAGGTTTTGGAGTTGGAAATACAGGATTGGCTGTTTATCTTGACTTCGCTTCAGCTATCAACAGATTGGGAAAAGATGTGATTGAAGAAAGATACGGTAACCTTTTCCAGATGTACGAAAAGATTGTGGATGAAAATCCTTATGAAAATCCAATGATGATTTATCCTGCTGTCCATTATACCATGGGAGGAGTTTGGGTAGATTATGAATTACAAACTACCATTGAAGGTTTATTCTGTGCCGGTGAAGCCAATTTCTCCGATCACGGGGCTAACCGATTAGGTGCATCTGCTTTGATGCAGGGATTATCCGATGGTTATTTCGTTTTACCTTATACTATTCAGAATTATCTCTCAAAGGATATAAAAGTTCCGAGAATGTCAACCGATTTGCCTGAGTTTAACAATACTTTAAACGAAGTAAAAGAACGTTTGAATAAATTGATGTCAATAAAGGGAACAAAATCTGTAGATCATTTCCATAAAAAGCTGGGACATATCATGTGGGAGTATGTTGGTATGGGCAGAACCAAAGCAGGTTTGGAAATGGCAGTAATTCTCATCAGGGATTTAAAGAAAGAATTCTGGAGTGATTTGCGTATCCCGGGAGATATTAATGGCGTAAATACCGAATTGGAAAAAGCAACAAGAGTTGCTGATTTTATCGAATTGGGTGAATTGGCAGCATTGGATGCCCTGCAAAGGGAAGAATCCTGCGGTGGACATTTCAGGGAAGAACATCAAACTCCCGAAGGTGAAGCCCTAAGAAACGATAATGACTTTATGTTTGTTGGTGCCTGGGAATATAAAGGAGAAGACAAATCTCCCGAACTTCACAAGGAAGAACTAAAATACGAAGCCATTGAAGTAAAACAAAGGAATTACAAGTAAATTGCTCATAAGTACTTTAAATACAAATAGTCATTTTAGTACATTGAGTTTGAATCAAATCATTTTCAAATTAAAAAAAAAGAATTAAATGAATTTAACATTAGAAATTTGGAGACAAGAAAGTCCAAAAGCAAAAGGTAGATTCGAAACTTATAAAGTTCAAAATATTTCACCGGATTGTTCTTTCCTTGAAATGCTCGACATTTTAAATGAGACATTAATAGATAAAATTCAATCACCTATAAATTTCGACCACGATTGCCGTGAGGGTATTTGCGGAATGTGTAGTTTATATATCAATGGCCGTCCTCACGGTCCTGATGATGATGTTACAACTTGTCAGTTGCACATGCGAAAATTTAAGGATGGTGATACCATTACCATTGAGCCATGGCGTTCGAAAGCTTTTCCTGTTATAAAGGATTTGATGATCAATAGAAATGCCTTTGATCAGATTATACAGGCAGGTGGTTATATCTCAGTTACTACCGGAGGTGTACCCGATGCTAATTCAATTCCGGTAAATCGAAATGATGCGGAACTTGCAATGGATGCGGCTGCATGTATCGGATGTGGTGCTTGTGTGGCTGCATGCAAAAATGCTTCAGCCATGTTGTTTGTAGCGGCAAAGGTTTCTCAGTTTGCACTATTACCTCAAGGTAAAATTGAAGCTAAGGATCGTGTAAAAGCAATGGTTGCCAAGATGGATGAGTTGGGTTTTGGTAATTGTACCAATACGTATGCTTGTGAAGCAGAATGTCCGAAAGGAATTTCAGTTTCAAATATTGCCCGCATGAACAGGGAGTATATGTGTGCTAAAGTGATATAAAGGATTTATTTTCATTGCATAAGGGGGGTTGTTTATTATTCTGTAATTTACAGGATAATAAACAACTCCCCTTTTTGGTTTCTTCATTACTGATACCCAAAATCATTTAGTTGAGTTTATCCTATATTGATTATAAAATCATGATTCAATATTGAATTGGATAATAATCCATTTTACAAAAACGAATGAAAAGATGGAAATAGCAATAACTTAAATAAAAAATCAAGTAAATTGGGCAGAATAGCTGATAGTATAAAGTCCGTTAAAAAAAACATTTATTACAATTATATATTTTATAATCAAATTCTTATACAAAACTATTCGTGTTGTATTGCTGATATTCTTTTTACAGAATAAAAACAACAAAAAAATTATTGTTTCATCATGTTTTATGTATGATTTTTTTTATTCAAACAATGTCGTGGTTGTAGTTTTATGAAAATAATACCAATTAGTAATGTAATAAATTAATTTGAGTATATTTGCTATGCAAACTTACGGTGATAGATTGCAATCAATTTATTAAAATCATAATATCGTATATTTATAATGAATCAAACTATAATAAAATCCTGAATCATGAAAAGATTATTCCTTGTGATAATATTGCTATATAGCATGTTTAATTCTAACATCGCAAAAGCAGATGTAAAATTACCTTCGGTGCTTAGCAATAATATGGTTTTACAACAAAATACCCTCATTAAATTCTGGGGTTGGGCTGATAAACATGAAAATATTAAAATAAAGGCAAGTTGGCTAAACAAAGAAATGAATACAACTGCTGATGAAGATGGAAAATGGTTGGTTTATATTACAACCACCAATGCTGGAGGTCCTTATACTATCGATATTGAAGGAAAAAACAAAATAAAACTAACGAATGTTTTGCTTGGTGAAGTATGGGTTTGCTCTGGACAATCAAACATGGAATTTACCATTAATGCAATGGGTGGCTGGAAAAAGTATCCAAAAGAAATGAAAGAAATTGTTCATAATGATTATAGTACAATTCGTTTATGCCAGATAGAGAAAGAAACTTCCGATATACCCAGGGAAGATTGCAATGCACGCTGGATGATCGCAGACACTGCAACCCTTAATTACTTCAGTGCCGTTGCCTGGTTTTTTGGTAAAGAATTATCCAAAAAACTCAAAGTTCCCATTGCTCTTATTTCTTCAAATTGGGGTGGAACTCCAGCCGAAGCATGGACAGAACATTCTTTTTTGTCCAATGATAAATTGCTTTCCAGCTATCTTTCAAAAATAAGTGATAATGAAAATTCGCCAAATAAACATTCCGTTTTATATAATGCAATGATAAATCCTATTATCAATTATACAATCAAAGGTGGCATCTGGTATCAGGGTGAGGCTAATGTAAAAGAAGCAGGTCTTTACAATTACTTGTTTCCGGCAATGATCAAAAGCTGGCGAAAAGCATGGAATATTGGAGATTTTCCCTTCTATTATGTCCAGTTAGCTCCGTTTGATTATGACAATGGAAATAAAACGTCTGCTTATCTGCGTGAAGCACAATTGAAAA
>CAIZXK010000459.1 GCA_903936865.1 uncultured Bacteroidales bacterium
ATACAAGGTATCAAGTGCTGATGAAAATACATTTAATATTGAATTAGTTTCAATTGATGGAAAAACTGTTCATCAACTCAGGAATATCAATAGTCCTTATATTTTAAACTTACAATCACTTTCAAAAGGTATTTATCTGCTGAAACTTCAGACTTCGTCACAAAAAGTAATTAAAAAAATCATTATAAATTAATAATCTTCTACTTTAAATAATAAAAGGGCAATAATGCCCTTTTATTATTTCTTTTTTATTCAATATTCAGTTAAACTATAATAAGTTACTGATATTTCGAACTTTGACAAAGCTACTGCAGCTTACATATTACATTGCTAATCAATTGATTAAATTTTATGAAATAAAACTTTGTCAAAGTTTAACGAACTCAAGTTATTAATTCGGATAAATAAAAACTGAATTTCTATAACCAGTTGATGATTTGTACCAATCCTTAAAATAAACTCCACTACTTTGAGCCCATGATACAAATTTTAAATGTCCTTGAATAATTTCAGCTTTTTCAATTGTATAATTATACCTTTCCGTAATATTTATACCCCAGGGTAAATTATTTATGGTTTTATAATACCTTCCAGTCAATGGATTACTGTTGTCATTTATAGTGCCGAATAGGTTTGCATCTACTAAATCGGTGGGAGGATAATCAGATAAATGAATTTCCTTTCCTCTTTGTTTGTTTGCAATAATGAAAGGATTATAAGGTGGCAAACCGATTACAGAAGAATTAATTGGTTGTACAAAAGTTAAGTTTACATTCAATGTATCAGGAACTCCTGATTTTCCTCCAATACTTGTATTAATTCCGGATAATCCATTTGCATTACTTCCATTGATATTTGAAAAGTTTTTCCAGGCATTGTCAAAGACAATAACGGTAGCTTTGGATTGATTTGCCTCTACCCCACTTGCTAAAGTACTAATAAAACCTTGTTCTGTTAAATTGGTTCCTGTAACGCTTTGGACTGCTCCAAAGGGGAGTATTGGTATCTGAAATCCAAAACCATTAGAATAACCTGCACCAGTTGCTCTTACAACAAACTTTGACTGAATGTTAACAACTTCATTTGCTGCATTTGTTATAGGATTAAAACGATAATCTACAATAACATCATTAAAATCAAAATCTCCTTTGGAAGGCCATAAATCTTCGAAGGCTAAAGTCCCGAATTGGGTTTTTGATGGAAAATAATTATTAAAGGCTCTTAACTGATCGGTTGGATAATCATCAAACAAATCGGAAATTCCATCATTATCAGTATCTGTTAAAGTATTTGTAGCCTGAATAACATTGTTTTGAGAAATAGCCTGAATAGGATTAGATTTTACATAAAAAATCAAATCATTAAAATCATTATCTGAACTATTTCCCGGAGTTCTGTTAATATCTTCAAAACCACATAAGAACAATCCTCTTCCAACATCATGAAGCAGAACAGTATGTTGCTTATTTGCCGCCAATGCTTCTGGGTTTAACTCAGGATCAGAATAATACTTAGGTGCATTTGCATTAACTGAACCTCCCCAGCCATTTGCAAATAAAACCCAGCCAATACCTGTATTGGCAGGAAAAGTTCCGATTTTTACTCTGTTACCTGAAAATAATCCTCCACCACTGCCACTAAGTGAAGCATTTGGAAATACAATAGTTATTGAATCTATTTGATTTACATTGGTAATTGGAGAACTTGTATTATAGGTATAAAATCCCAAAACATTCATATATCCGGCACCTTCATGCACAAAAGTTACCCATACTTCAGCAGCTTGACTAAGAACTACATTCGTTTCGTTAGAAGTTGCCAGATATTGAGAATTGTTTGTTGGAACTGGTTTTCTTTCTGGTAACCATGCATTAATATCGTTCAACAGATTTCCATCAATAGTTGAATTAGGAAGTGCCAGATATTGAGGAATTCCATTATTAGTATAACTTCCTAAAAATTTAATAGATGCATTGGTTGACTTTGGTGTTAAAAACACCAGAGAGCTTTTATTTTTTGAGGGAATTCCTCCAAATAAATAAGATGCTTTTCCTCCTGTTATTGGAATTTTAACTTGATTAACCAACCCAATATAATCAGTGGAAACTACCACTGAATCGTAATAAGATGGAAAAGGAATCTGTAACTTTAAACTCCCATTATTATCAGTTGCACCTGAAGCTATTAAAACACCTCCATTTTCCAACGCGTCAGTATAAACATTAAATCTTATAAACTTTAGCGGAATACCGGCATTATCCTGAGCTAACAACTCAACAGATACATTCTGAGTAGTTTTAAAACTAAAATTAGGACTAACAACCATATCATCCATAGAAGTTACATCAGGAATCAGTTGGGTATCATCAGCATCTTTATTACATGAAGCAAAAATAATTAAACTGAAAAAAAATAAAAAAAGGAAATTTTTCATATACTATAAAATTTATTAATTTTAAATAAAAATTCTATGTAAAGTTACAATAATAATGCCAATAAATTAAAAAATAAAAAATAAAAAAATAATAGTTATTTCAAAAAAAGTTTTTATCTTTGCAGCCTTATTAAATGCGGATGTGGCGTAATTGGTAGCCGCGCCAGACTTAGGATCTGGTGTCTAGCGACGTGGGGGTTCGAGTCCCTTCATCCGCACTAAATTGACCCATAAATCATTGATATATAATGGTTTATGGGTTTTTTAATTCAATACTTCCCCTTATATTCCCCTTAAATGTTCAATTAAAACTTAACTCACCTTTTATTAATGCTATATTTGATGCATTGTTAATACAAAATCCGCATATATTAATCTGACATATTATTTTTTTATTACCTTTGTTGAAAAAACAAAGGAAGTATGAAAACTAGAGGAAAACCAGTTGATATTTCAGCTATAAATGCTATAGAACTTGAAAAATGGATAAAAAGTGATTTAAATTTGCAAAATGCTATTAAATGTCAAGCATTAATAGCTCTAACTAAAAACATTAGCTTAAAATCAGTATGTGCTGTACTAGGCGTTACAAGAGAAACAGTTAGACAATGGCGTAAACGTATATCTTCTGAAGGAATAAATGGACTGACAGCAAAGCAAGGTAAAGGAAGAAAATCAGGACTTACACAACAAATAGAAGATGATTTAAGAATACAAATTCTAAAAACGCCTAATGAACTTAACTATACACAAGCAAAATGGGATGGCAAGTTAGTTTGCAAGTATTTGATAGACAATTATTCTATTTCAATATCAGTAAGAACAGCACAAGCCTGGAAG
>CAIZXK010000460.1 GCA_903936865.1 uncultured Bacteroidales bacterium
CCCAATCGATCCGATGCCACATCACATATCGGAGTAGCACGCGATTTGGTGGCTGTTATCAATAATCTGAACGATACTGCAGAAAAAATAACGCTGTCCTATCCCGATGTATCTGATTTTAGTGTTGATAATCATGATTTTCCAGTGGAAATAATTGTAGAAGATCACATGGCTTGTCCCAGATATACCGGAATTATACTTACAGGTATCGAAGTTAAGGAATCGCCGGATTGGCTGAAAAAGAGATTATTATCCATTGGCTTACGTCCGATTAATAACATTGTGGATATAACAAATTTCATCCTTTTTGAAACCGGACAGCCACTTCATGCTTTTGATGCTGATAAAATAAAAGGTAAAAAAGTAATTGTGAAAAAATTGGCGAAAGATTCCCTCTTCCTTACACTCGATGGAATAGAAAGGAAATTATCGGGCGAAGATTTGATGATTTGCAATAGCGAAGAAGGTATGTGTATTGCCGGTGTTTTTGGTGGTGCAAAATCAGGAGTTACAGATGCTACAACAACTATTTTTCTCGAAAGTGCTTATTTCGATGCAACTACAATCCGAAAAACTTCAAAATTTCATGGATTAAAAACAGATGCTTCTTTCAGATACGAAAGAGGTACAGATCCTAATATTACCGTATATGCTTTAAAAAGAGCTGTTTTGCTAATAAAGGAAATAGCTGGAGGAAAAATTTCATCCGAAATAGTTGATAATTATCCCGAAGCAAAAGAAAGGAAACGGGTTGAGGTTACCTACAAAAACATCAACCGCTTAATTGGAAAAGAAATTGACAAGCTGAAAGTTAAAAATATTCTTACAGCCCTGGAAATTGAAATTTCCGAAGAAAATGAAGAAGGTTTATCTTTGCTTATTCCAACAAATAAAGTGGATGTATTGCGTGAAGCGGATGTAATTGAAGAAATTCTCCGGATTTACGGTTACAATAATATTGAAATTAACAGCGAGTTGCATTCAAGTATATCTTATCTTACAAAACCTGATAAAGAAAAGATTCAGAATACAATAGCCGATTATCTGTCAAACAATGGTTTTATCGAAATTATGAACAACTCATTGAGCAGTTCTGATTACGTTAGCAAAATGGAAGAGATAAATCCATTATCCAATGTAAAGATTTTAAATCCATTGAGCAAAGAACTGGATGTAATGCGTCAATCATTGCTTTTTGGCGGATTGGAAAGCATCAGCTATAATATCAACCGAAAAACAGCTGATCTGAAGTTGTATGAATTTGGCAATATTTATTCGTATAATGCCGCTATTGATAAAACTGCAAAAGTAATAAAACGTTTTTCGGAAGAAAAACACCTTGCCATTTTTGTAAGCGGACGAAAATCACCTGAAAGCTGGAGCATTACGTCTGGAACCGTTGATTTTTTCAGTCTGAAAGCTTTTGTTGAAAACATATTGAAAAGACTAAGAATAAATATCGATAAGCTGGCTATCAGCAAAATCAGCAATTCTGTTTTTACCGAAGGGCTCACTTACGTTGCCAATGGAAAAACCTTGTTAACACTAGGGAATTTACAAAATAAGATTTTAACTTCCTTTGGCATTAAACAAACGGTATTTTATGCAGATATCAACTGGGATTTGATTGTAAAACTAATTCCGAATCAGGAAATTACTTATGCGGAAGTTGCCAGGTTTCCCGAAGTTCGCCGCGACCTGGCATTACTTATTAATAAGGAAATCAGTTTTGCAGAAATTGTAAAATTAGCCTATCAAACAGAGAAAAATTTATTACAAAAAGTAAATCTGTTTGATGTTTACGAAGGCAATAAACTGGAAGCAGGAAAAAAATCCTATGCGGTCAGTTTTATTTTGCTCGACAAGGACAAAACCTTAAACGACAAGCAGATTGAAGGAATAATGAATCGTTTGATAAAAGTTTATACCGAGAAATTGGGAGCAATAATCAGATAATAAATTAATTCTTATGAATAAAGAAGAGCATATTCTATATTGGACAAATCAAGTGGAAAATGATTTTGACTGTTCTTTGGTTTTATATCAGTCAGGACATTATGCACAGTCTTTGTTTTGGGCACATTTAGCATTAGAAAAGTTATGTAAAGCTGTATGGGTAAAAAATAATGAAAATAATACACCTCCATTAATCCATAACCTCTTAAGAATTGTTACGTTAACAAATGAAAAATTTACCGATGAACAATTAGTGTTTTTAGCAGATATGAATATGTTTCAAATTAAAGGAAAATACCCTGATTATGCAGAAAGCTTAGAATTAACTATAAATAAGGATGTTTGCGAATTGTATTTAGAAAAATCAAAACAAATGATAATATGCTTACAAGAGAAACTGCAATAAATATAGCAACTAAATTTGTTTTAGATTGCATAAAATCAGGCGTTAATATTGAAAAGGCAATAATTTTTGGTTCTTTTGCTAAGAATCAGCAAAAAGAATTTTCTGATATTGACATTGCATTGGTGTCGGGCATTTTTGATAACAATTTTCTGAATAACAATCAATTAACTTCTAAAATAAATATTAAATATCCCGATATTGAGGCTCATCATTTTAATTCAACTTATTTTAATGCAGGAGATCCTTTTATTGAAGAAATTACAAAAACCGGGTTTGAGATAAACCTGAATTCTGCAGTTGAATAATCATGATTATTATTGAATATTAAATCAGATACTATGAAATTTAAAATAGCATTTCTTTTTCTTTTTTTATCAATGTGCTTATCGTCGAATGCCCAGTATTTTAATGCTGGTGTAAAAGCTGGAATTGTAGCTTCGCAGGTTGATGGCGATACGTACAGTGGATTCGATAAACTGGGTTTTAATTTAGGCTTATTTGTTAACTATCAGCTTTCTCATCGCACATCCATGCAGCTGGAAATGGAATATATTCAGAAAGGAAGCAAGCATAATCCCAACTATGAAAAAGGAGATTTCGACCAATACAAAATAAGTCTTGGATACGCTCAAATACCGCTTTTATTAAAATATAAGCTAACCCCGGATTTCTCACTTGAATTGGGACCGGCTTTTGGTGTTTTATTTTCAAATTACGAAGAAAGAGATAATTGGGAAATAGAAAGCAATCCTTTCCGGAAATTTGCCTTAAGCTGGTTAACCGGACTTAACTATCAGATTTCGAACAAATGGAATGCTAATTTCCGAATGGATTATTCATTACTTGGAATCAGGGAAAAAGCAGCACCCGGAGATCGCTACATCTGGTTTCATTACGGTCAGTTTAACAATTCGCTGGTTTTATCATTACAATACATAATAAATCATGCAAAAGACAAATAACATAAAGCTTGCAATTGGTGTAACTGGTGCAAGTGGTGCTATTTATGCAAAAGTATTGTTTGACAAACTCATTCAGATTCAGGATCAGTTTGCAGAAATAGGAGTCGTTTTTACCGAAAATGCAAAGCAAGTATGGGAATATGAACTGGGAAATGAGGATTATAAAAACTTACCTTTTAAAATTTACAAAAGCAACGATTTTTATGCTCCTTTTGCTTCAGGTTCTGCGGCTTACGATGGCTTGGTTGTTTGCCCCTGTACCATGGGCACCTTGGGTAGAATTGCTTCAGGAACTGCAAGTGATTTAATGACCAGAGCAGCGGATGTTATGCTCAAAGAAAGAAAAAAGCTGATATTGGTCTGCAGGGAAACTCCTCTTAATCTGATTCATATCAATAATATGAAAACCGTTACCGAAGCTGGTGGTATTATTTGCCCTGCCACACCTTCTTTTTACAGCAAACCACAAACCATTGAAGAAGTGGCTTCTACAGTTACTGACAGGGTATTTCAACTATTAACTATTTCTCTTGATACTTATAAATGGGGTTCATCAAAATAAACACAGAAAACAATGGAAAACAATGGTCAACAGAATAAAATTTTCGAAACAGTTTTAAAAAAGGCAAAATTAAAACAGGATATTTTCGAAAAAACGTATGAAGCGTTGAATCTCTTTAAAAATGTTAGCCTCGAAGTAATTACAGATTTTAAAAGTCAACTTCCCACTGATGAAAAACGTGTATCTTTTGAGTATCGTGATAAAAGTAATTTTGAATTTGAAATGAAATTTGCGGGTGATATTCTGATATTTATGATGCATACAAATATCTTTGAGTTCTCACGGAATCATGAGATTATGAGAACAAATTATATCAGGGAAGACATAAATCGTTCCTATTGCGGGATTATTAATATTTATAATTTTCTGGCTGATTCCTTTAAATATAACCGCGAAAATGATGTTGGCTATCTTATTGGCAGGGTTTTTATAAATTTCGAAAACCATTATTATATTGAGGGTAAAAAAGAACTCGGATTGCTCTACAATAATTTTGCATCCAATGAATTGAGTAAAACTTCGGCAAAAGATATTCTGGA
>CAIZXK010000461.1 GCA_903936865.1 uncultured Bacteroidales bacterium
CAAGTTGAAAAAAATGTATTAATATTTTCTTTATTTTTGTATTTATTAATTTAAATAAAGAAAAAGAAATGAAAATGAAAATTCTAATTTTAATCGTTTTTAGTTTTGCAATTTTGGGAAGTTGCACAAAAGACACAATTAAACCAACAGTTATTCCTGTAAATACAACCGTTAAATTTTCAACAGATGTTTATCCAATTTTTTCTGCGCAAAGTTGTACAGGATGTCATGGTACTGCTGGTGGTTTAACATTATCCGGAACACCTTCTGCAGTAAGAACAAATTTATTATTAGATGCTGTTATTCCAAGTGCCTCATCTACAAGTAAATTATATACTTTTTTTGCAAATGGAGCAAGTCATAAAGGAATTTCACTTCCTGCTGCATCTGTTTCCAATATTAAAAGTTGGATTGATTTAGGAGCATTAGATAATTAATATTTATTCATTAATCATATAAAAAAAATATTATGACAACAATTAAAAAAGCATTTCAAAGCATTCATATAATTAGTATTGCATCATTTGTAATACTTACAATTCTTTTCGCAAATCAATCTTTTGCTCAGGAAACAAAAACTGAAGAAAATACACCTGTAACCGGCGTTTTTAATAGTGGTACTTTTATGGAAAACCAAACAGTTGTTTTGTTGCCAAAAAACACTTTTGAATGTGTTATTAATCATAGATTTGGTAAATTAGGAGATGGTGTAAAAGAATTATTTGGTATTTATTCACCATCAAATATACGTATAGGAGTTAATTATGGAATAACCAATAAATTACAAATAGGTTTAGGTACAACTAAATTTAACAAGATTCAGGATTTAAATTATAAGTATAGTATTTTTGAGCAAACTACCAATAATAAAATGCCTGTTTCAATAGTTTATTTTGGAACTTTATCCTATGACGCAAGAGAAGAAGCTACAAGTTTCAGTTATGATAACTTTTCATTTTCTCATAGATTATCTTACTTTAATGAAATTATGGTTTCAAGAAAATTCTGTGACTTTTTCAGTTTACAGGTTGCAGCAACTCATACTCACCTAAATGTTGTTGAATCAGCAAGTGAGGTTAAAGAAGATGCATTAAGAAGAAATGATCAGTTTGGTATGTCAGCTTTAGGTAAATTAAATTTAACACCTACTATTGCATTTACTTTTGAATATGACAAAAACTTTAGTTTAATTACTAAAAAAGTAACTGATAAGTTTCAGGAAGTGAAACCAAATTTTTCTTTTGGATTTGAAAATGCAACCGCAGCTCATTCATTTCAAATATTTATTTCAACAGCAGAATCAATTGATTATGCAAGAAATATGGCTTATAATCAAAATCCATTTACTTCAAAAGGTTTAATGTTAGGATTTAATATAACAAGAGTATTTTATAAGTAAATAATATACTTTTTCAATTTAAGAAGTTTTAATTACTACGACCTAATACTGGTCGTAGTAATTGTTTAAATATAAGGTATTAACTATAAAAATAAAAATTTACAAATTAAACTAAAATGAAAATGTTGAATTTTATAAAATCAACTTCATTGATAATAATAACCGCTTTACTCTTTATTACAAGTGGTTTGTACTCCCAGAATACGAATGAAGACTGTATGTCATGTCATAGTGATAATACCTTAAAAAAGACTAAGAACGGAAAGAATTTTTCATTGTTTGTAGATCATTATATTATTGGAAATTCAATTCATAAAAAAGTAAATTGTGTTTCCTGTCATAAAGATGCTGATGTTAGTGAATTTCCTCATCCTGAAAATCTTAAGGAAATTGATTGTGGAAGTTGTCATAGAATGGCACAAAATCAGTTTTCTCTTAGTATTCATGGACAGGCACTAAAGTTTAATGCTCCTTATGCTCCTGATTGTAAGGAATGTCATGGCAAACATGACGTTTTACCAAAAACGTCAACAAAATCAAGAACATATAAATTAAATATTCCAATTTTATGTGGAAAATGTCATAAAGAAGGAGCTCCTGTCGCACGCTTATATAATATTACCATGAAAGATATTCTTACTAATTACAGTGAGAGTATTCATGGAAAAGGTTTGTTTGAGAGTGGATTAATTGTATCAGCTACCTGCAATGATTGTCATGGAAATCATTTAATTTTACCCCATACTAATCAACAGGCGAGTACTTCCAGCTCCAAAATTGCAAGTACCTGTATGAAATGCCATGCTAATATTGAAATGGTTCATAAAAAAGTAATAAAAAAAGAATTATGGGAGAAAAAAGCTGGAAGTATCCCTGCTTGTAATGATTGTCATTCATCACATAAAATAAAACCTCAGAAGTCTGAAACTGTAATTTCCAATCAAATTTGTCTTAAATGTCATGAATCTGAAAATACACATAAAATTGTAAATAATAAAAAAGTTTCTTTAAAGATAAATAAAAATGATTTTTTAAATACACCTCATAAAAACTTAGCTTGTAATAGCTGTCATACTGATATTACAATGGGGCATAAAACCGGTCGTCCTTGTGCAACTGTATCAAAAGTTGACTGCTCAATCTGTCATGAAGAAACTTCTAATATATACATAAATAGTGGACATGGTCAGGCTTATTTTAATAAAAAATCCAATGCTCCTTATTGTACTGATTGTCATGGTACTCATGTTGTAAAAAGTAGATATGATGAATCATCAGTAACCAGTAGAGCAAACATTCCACAGCTTTGCGGGAATTGTCATAAGAAAAATGGTAAAGCTGTTATTAATACTCATCTTAAAGAAATTGATGCTTTTAGTGATTATTCAAAGAGTGTTCATGGAAAAGGATTAATGCAAAAAGGTTTATTGGCAAGTGCTATTTGTACAGATTGTCATACTTCTCATAATATCCTGAAAGAATCTGATGTTAATTCAACTGTAAATCCGTTAAATGTACCCACAACTTGTGGTAAATGTCATAAAAGTATTTATAATGATTATATTGAAAGTGATCATTCATTTCTGAAAAATACTAAAGATAAGAAATTTCCAAGTTGTGCAAGCTGTCATACGGCTCATACAATTACGGAAATTGATAAAGATCAGTTTATGACTCAGATAACATTGCAATGTGGAAGTTGTCATAGTAAACTTTCGGGTACATATATGGAAACATACCATGGCAAAGCATATACACTTGGTCATTTAAAAGCTGCCAGATGTTCAGATTGTCATGGTGCACATAAGATTTTAAATATGGCCAATCCTGAATCGAGTGTTGGTCAGAAAAATATTGTAAGAACATGCAAAAAATGTCATGAAAATGCAAATCTGAAATTTACAGGCTATCTATCACATGCAACTCACAATGATAATAAAGTACTTTATTATACTTTTTGGGGAATGACTTCATTACTTTTAAGTGTTTTTGGATTTTTCGGACTTCATACACTTTTGTGGATTCCACGATCTATAAGTGAATCAAGAAAAAAGAAAAAACATGCAAAAGCAATAGGTGAACAAGTTTATATCCGACGTTTTACCAAGAGTCAAAGAATCACTCATATCTTTGTTATACTTAGTTTCTTATTATTAGCATTAACGGGAATGATGCTCAAATTTGCCCACATGCAATGGGCTAATAGCTTATCAAAACTTATTGGTGGTGTTGAAATTGCTGGAAATATTCATCGATTTGCCGCTATAATTACATTTGGCTATTTCTTTTTCCACATTATTTCATTAATTAAACTTAAAAAAGCGCAAAACAAAGGAATAGGAGCTTTTATTTTTGGTGCTAATACTCTTATGTTTAACAAACAAGATGTTCTTGACTTTATAGCAACTATCAAGTGGTTTTTATGGATGGGAGAACGTCCGAA
>CAIZXK010000462.1 GCA_903936865.1 uncultured Bacteroidales bacterium
TTCTTTTGTGGGAAATTGAGGGTGTTTATATTTATAAATTCAATTTGTTATTATACAGCGAACTAACTCTTCTCCTTTCAGGTTTAACCTTTGTGCAGTTTATGCACCGCCACGAATACGTTACCGACAACCGTCTAAACCATGTATTTACCTCACGCGATGGAATATATCGATCGGCTTGAGTTTGAAAATTTTTAAACCCAAATTAATCAATAGGAGACTTTTAAAGTCGAACCTATTGATTTAGTTGTACAACAAACCTGACAGGTTTATTATTTTATATCATTTTTATTTATAATTTATTTTCTTCAATTTGATATTGTAATACTTTTTTTATATATTAGCCGTTCAAAAACTATAGTCCGTTGGAGTAGGGTGGCAACGTTGCCTGAATCGGGCGGATATCGCAAACACCAATAATATGTCTTTTATGTAACTGACGGGGCGAAGCTGTGTAAAGAGTGAATTAGTTATCAATATACAAGTCTGTTAAGTTGCTGATTATAAAGATATACACCAAAGCCGATGTTCATGGCTTGATTGAAGGCGGATATGGTATAATTAAACTCTGACAAACTTAAGGAAGAGAAAATAAAGCAATTACAAAGCCAAAAAAGTGAATATCAAAATATATTATCTGAAATATCTCAAATTCAAATTATAGATACTGAATCAAAAGAAAGTATCAATAAAACAGCAGATAATTCTGGCTTAACCCGTAATTAATTGCACAAATTGATATTTTTATTATGAGTTTGAAGGGAATAGTGGATTTTATGCAAAAGATGAATTAAATACAAAAACTGAAATTCATGAACCATATCATGGGTATACTGGATTAGGGAATATTGAAAAGTATATTGGTGGTATAAAAAGAATTGCTTTAGCAAGAGGTGCAACAGGTTTAGATAATCCAGAAGAGAGAGTAGTAAGTCAACAGGATATTGATGATATAGGATTAAATATATTATTAAAAGGAACTAAAAAAAGCAGAAGTAGGTTATAGAACAAATAATACTTATTATGATAATGGAATGAATACTGAAGTTGATGGTGGAACTGATAAGAAAAAAGATTATCAAAATTCAGATACTAAAAGCAGTATATTGGGAGCTGTAAAGAAATATTATGATTTTTTAATTGACAGCGGATTCAGAAATGACCATCCATGTAAAACATTGGTATTAAACAAGAGCAGGAACAAAGATGTTATACATGAAGATTTATTCACATGTTCGGAGTTGGAATTACTTATGGAGAGAGACGAACGTTACGAAATATTGAGATTAAAGAATCAAACTTTAATTTCAATATTGATTTATCAGGGACTTACAGCAGGAGAAGTGGTGAATTTAAAACTGAGAGCTATTGATTTGGATAATGGTACTATATACGTAAAAGGTTCAAAAAAAATAACATCCCGTCATTTGGAGCTTGTACCCAGACAATACCGTATCATAGATAAATATATAAACGAAATAAGAAAAAAATTAGTAATATCAAATACTGATAAGTTATTGGTTGGAAAACTAGGAACACCAATAACGGTAGATGATGTGAATTATATTGTTTCGACTTTTAAGTATTTATTTCCGGACAGAAATTTAAATGCAAAAACTATTAGGTTGAGTGTAATATCGAATTGGTTGAATGAAAAGCATATACCAATGGAACAAGTGCAACTGATGGCTGGACATAAATGGATATCAACAACAGAGAAATATAAGCTTGTACCCATACAAGAGCAGAGAGAATTAATTAACAGATTTCATCCAATAAAATAAAAAAGAATAAAACAAATTGAGATAAATAACAAAAAGGCAGAAATTGCAACTATTCAAAAAAAAGAATACACAAAGATAAAAACGATAAGATTAAATAAAGATGCGATTAAATAGATAAATCAGACGTTAAAAAATATTATTGAACACCTTATTTTTATATTTATTTTACTTGTATATTTACAACTTTAAACGTCTAATTCATAAAGATTGATAGCACAACTATACATATCAAATTATAAAAATTACTACATTAGTAATCATCGGTTCGCCTTCAATGGGCAGGAGAAAACAGATGAGGTTAGTAGTGTAGGTAATCACTTGGATTTTAAATACAGAGGCTATGATTCACAAACTGGCAGATTCTGGAGTGTTGACCCCTTATTTAAAGATTATCCATGGAATAGTATGTATTGTTTTGCAGAAAATGACGTGATAAGAGCTAAAGATTTGGAAGGTGCAGAAAAGTATATAGTTACAACAATGGTTCACCCCAATGGATTAGTAACTACAAAAACAACAGAAAATGATGTTGCTGGAATTTTAGGTCAAGGTTTGTTATATCGATTAATTGATGTCCCAAAAGGAGCTTTAGGTGCCAGTTATACAGAAAACGGGATATCTTCAGCCATCCCATTTAATTATGCATTTCCAGAATTTAATGCAAAACAACCAGATGAGGGAGAAATTAGACAAGGATATACAAGAACAGAAAAATTTGTAAATGGTGCCAAAAAATTTATAAAAGCAGTAGGTGAAGATGGGAATGGTAGCCCAGACCATACAGCTGGCGGAATTACAATGACTTCGAAAGATCTTAGATCACTTACAAATGGAATAGGAACTTTATCAAGAGGAGTAAACTATGTTGGTATAACGGTATCATTTGTTTTACCCCCTCTTGGTGCTGAGATAATTACAGTAGGAGGAGCATTGGGCACAGCATCAGCTATTGGAAATGTCGGGTTAGACTTATATGAGAGAGATTATAAAGGTGTAGCTGTTAATATTGGTGCTCAACTATTAAATAGATATACAGGAACTGTAATTAATAAAGATGTTGATGGATTAATAAAAAGTGTAAGTAAAGGTGCTTCAAGTGAAGGTATGGATCAAATAAAAGATAACTTTTATGAATAAAAATTGGTGTAACCTAAATTTATAAAAAGACAAAATAAATGGATGATTTGATATATGTAGCCATTATTGGCATTCTAATTGGAGTTTATTTATTAATTCGGAGGTTTAAATATCCTGTAAAAGAAGGAAGCTTTAAATTTTTGATAAATTTTCAGTCTTTAACAATTGGTATTTTTTGTTTAGTAGCTGGTTTGATAGCCTTAGTTAAATATTTGATATTATTATTTAGCTGTAATTAATGCTTTATTAAACGCCATAAAAACAAAATAATAGTTTTGCAAAATTGGTAATTTAAAACAGAATTAGAAGAGGAATCAGAACAGAGCAAGTTATAATTAATATTCCATTTCAAAACATTTCAAACATTTGTAAAAAAACATAGACCTTGCAAAATAGAACTAACATATCATCCACTTTTTCAGAATACTGCACAGGGTATTATGGTTTCGGATTTAACGGGCAGGAGAAAACAGATGAGGTTAGTGGTGTGGGTAACCATCTGGACTTCAAATACAGAGGCTACGACCCGCAAACTGGTAGATTCTGGAGTGTTGACCCCTTATTTAAAGATTATCCTTGGAATAGTTCTTATGCATTTTGTGAAAATAGAGTAATTGATGGAATAGATTTAGAGGGAAAAGAATGGCAAAGTTCTGGTAAATTATTTAATTGGGCTACTGGAAAAACCGAAATTAACTATAAAGTAAAAATGAAAGTGATTAATGCTTCAGATGTTAAAAATAACTTAGCTGTATCTGCCGCTAATTCCTCGAAACCTACTGCAGAATCAATTTTGAGTAATTCTGATGTAAAAGGGACATATGATGATCCCATAATTAATGTTACTATTCAATTTGATAAAGATGCTACTTTAGATTTAGAAATCAATAATAAATTGTTTAATTCAAAAAAACAGGAACTTAATGGGCGCTCGAATTCAATTGGAGATTCTCAACATGGTAAAGTCCAACTTTCTTTAAATGGAGATGCGTTTTTGGGTATAGGTGAAACATTAGCACATGAATTATGTCATAAGGCTGGTTTGAGCCATCCATGGGATATTAAAGATGGCACAGATGAATCAGATGCTCAACAGCAAAAAGGACCTCTTCAAATGAATGCTCAACAGAAAAGTAAAATTAGTAATAATTTATTGAATACTGCTGGAAATCCAGTAAAGGAATTAAAGATTCGAAAAGATGTCAAATTGACAAAAGGACAACGCCAAACAATAGAGACCACAGTACAAAAAGAACAGAAGAAATGAAAACACAAAAATGCATATATTTATTGATTATGTTTTTTCTTTTTTCTTGTAACAATTCACAAAAACAAGAAAGGTTGTGTAATCCTTCATTATCTTATGCTGATAGTTTTAAAAACAATATACAACAGATAGAAATTTTTAATAAAGAGCATAAAATTATTTATGATGAAATAATTGATAATCCAAATGCATATTCTTTTGTTGATAAAACAGGTGAAGAATTTACATTTTGGGGAAACGGCGATTTCTTATACATTGGGAAAAACAACAGATCTCAAGGAAAATGGAAATGTAAAGGAAGTAATAATTTTGAAGTGATTACAGATTGGGGTGGAACAAAATATTATTATAGGTCTGAAACTGGTCAA
>CAIZXK010000463.1 GCA_903936865.1 uncultured Bacteroidales bacterium
ATTATAATTAAATGTAATATTTCTAGGGATATAGGAGTAATTGATATTTTTAATCCCTTAGATACAATTAATAATATTGGAAATTTAATTTTTCCTTCAGTTAAGATAGTAAATTTTGATACTGTAGCTATTTCATCATTTCCATTGTCGTATTCTGTTAATGGACAAAACACTGTAATAGAAACTTGGAATGGAACAAGTCCTCTTCAACCTTTTGATACGATGTATTATGTATTTAACAATGGTTTTATTCCGCCATATTCAAATTTTTCTATTTGTGCCAGTACATTATTAAATAATGATGTATTTCCCAATAATGATTCATTATGCAAGACTGTAATTCAAACCAGTCCATATATAGATGCAGGAGTAACTGATATTATAACTCCAACAAATCAGGTTATGGTTGGTGATATAATACCCCTTAAAGTAAAATTTAAAAATTACAGTACTCAATCTATAAACAGTTTGCAAATTGGTTTTATAATAAACGGACAATTATTAAGTCCATTTAATTGGGTAGGAGTTTTATATCCTGATAGTTCAGCAATTATTCAGATAGGAACTTATACTGTTCCGAATCAAAATAATTTATATTTAATTTCATATACAAATCTTAGTGGTGATATGAATCATAATAACGATACTTGTTTTAAAACACAATTAATTGTTCCTCAGTTTGATGCTGGATTAACTGATATTCTTTACCCATCTGATACTGTAACATTTGGCGATACAATTGCACCTAAAATTATTTTTAAAAATTATGGATCAATACCAATTACTAGCTTACAATTAGGATACATATTGAATAATAACACAGTACCAGTATTAGAAACTTGGAATGGGAATTTATTTCCAGATAGTTCAGCAATATATACTTTTAATCAAAAATATTACCTTGATTCGTTAAACCTTTATCGTTTCAGAGCATTTTTATTTCATCCTTCAGATTATAATTCTCTGAATAATATGGATTCTGTGTATGTTTTTATGCTTCCTCCTACAAATGATGCTGGAGTTACTGATATTATTATGCCATCCAATATTACTGCCGGAGATACTATTTTTCCAGTTGTAAAGTTCAAAAACTATGGAAGCTTACCATTAACAAATGTTTCATTAAAATTAGTAATGAATGGGTATTATAATAACCCAATTAACTGGACCGGAAATTTACCACATGATAGTTCAACAACTATTCCTTTTGGTCAATTTATTATTTCAAATCTTTATAGTAATTTTGTGTCATATACAATTATAAATAATGATTTAAATCATTTTAATGATACCTGTTATAAAATAATAAATGTTAACCCAGCACAAATAGATGTGGGTGTTGTGGAAATAATAAGTCCAGCAGATGTAACTTGCAGTGGAATGCAAACTTATCCAAAAGTAGTAATTAAAAATTTCGGAATTACTCCTTTAACTTCTATTCCATTAAGCTGTCAAAGAGGATCATCAACTATTGTTACGGGCAACTGGACAAGGTTAGTTCCATTAAATTATGGAGATACAGTTCATTTTACTTTCGCAACATTTTTTAATGTTCCAATTGGTACTTCTTATGCTTTTACAGCTTATACTACATTAACAAATGATGCAAATCCTATAAATAATAAAGTTTCTAAATCAGTTTTAATTGGCTCTCCTCCACCTACATCATTTAATATAATTGGTGATGATACTGTAATAATTGGACAGAGCAATGTAGCTTACCATGCAGATTATTTTGCATACAATTCCGATCAGTATATCTGGACTTTGCCTCCGGGAGCGGTTATTGATACTGTTTATAATAATTATATTGTAATTAATTATGGTAACAATGCCCAAAGTGGAAATATTACCTGTAAGATTATGAATGCTTGCGGAATATCGCAAACAGTTGTACTTCCCATTTCTGTATTTGCCACACCTCCGCCACCAATAATTTATCAAAGCGGTAGCACCTTGTATTCAGGATATTCTACCGGCAATCAATGGTATTTTAATAATGTAGCCATAAGCGGAGCAACGCAGCCAACTTATATCCCTGCAAATACCGGATATTATTATTGCATGGTTACCATAAACGGTTCGGTTTCCTATGCTTCCAACAGTATTTATGTGGCATTAACCGGAATTGACGATGCTTATATTAAATCGCATTTCAACGTTTATCCAAATCCATTTACTGATAAAACCAATTTTAACTATTCGCTTAATAAATCAGCTCTGGTAAATCTGAAAATTACAGATATGGAAGGAAGATTAATCAGAACCTTGGTAAATGAAGAACAATCAACAGGTGAATTTTCTTATCAACTGAATGCGAATAATTTATCGAAAGGTATTTATTTCTATCAGTTTAAAGCTGGAAATACATCCTTAAATGGAAAATTGATTATTAAATAAAATAACGGGACATCTAAAAATTGCTTTTTCTTCGTTGAACTTCAATTTTAAAATCCTCATTTACATTAGTAAACTGTGGCTTTAAAAATCTTGTTCGCCTCAAAAAATCTAATTTTTAGAACCCCTTATAAGTAAGATACAACCAAATCATATATAAAAGTGTCATTATAAAAGTTATACCCGTAATTGTTGTTTAAAAGGGCTGCTTCACTATCGAAACCGGGGCGGCTCTTTTTTATTTACTAACCTTAAACCCGCACTCTTTATTATATTCGCCACTAATTGCACTAATTACAC
>CAIZXK010000464.1 GCA_903936865.1 uncultured Bacteroidales bacterium
AGTTCAAATTACATATTTTAATAACATTTGAATTGAAAATCATACTATTTAAGATGAATAGTGTTAAAATGAAATTTACGAAAGTAAATGAGGAATTTTAAATTAAAATTACCTGAAGAAAAAAATATTGAAAATCAAGTTACATTGATAAAATAAAAAAGCAGGATATAGAATAAAAAAGAACAAATACCGTTATTCAATACAAAAAAATAATTTTATCTTTGCTAATTAATGAGAATTGGAATTTTAACATGTGTCTTTTTTTTTAGTTTGCTAATAACCAAAAGTTTATTTGCACAAGAACGTATTCGATTACCTATACAATTTTCGGGAGTTGTTGTTACAAGCGATAGTTTAAGACCAGTTCCTTTTACAAATATTGCAATAAAAAACACACATAGAGGAACTACTGCTGATTTCAATGGATTTTTTTCATTTGTAGCTTTAGAAGGCGAAGAAATTGTTTTTTCGGCAATTGGTTACAAAAGAGTTTATTACAAAATTCCTGAAATACTAACAAAAGACAGATATTCATTGATTCAGGCATTAAGCAATGATACAATTCTGCTTGCAGAAACTGTAATTCATCCCTGGCCGTCCAAAGAACAGTTTAAACAAGCATTTGTAAGCCTGAGTGTTCCGGATGATGATTATGAAATTGCCATGAGAAATCTTGCAATGGAAGAGTTAAAATATATGATTCGAGATTATAAAATGGATGGTAGTATGAACTATAAGAATTATATCAATCAGCAAACAGATAAATTATATTATGCAGGTCAACTTCCACCAAATAATTTATTAAATCCATTTGCTTGGGCTAAATTTATAAAAGCATGGCAAAATGGAGATTTTAAAAGAAAAGACTAAAAATACTTCAATTAAAAATATGAATTTTTTACAAAAGATATTCTTACATAATACACTGATATTACTATTTATTACATTTTGCTTTCCTTCCTTTTCTCAGGAAAAAGCAAAAATTACCGGTAAAATTACTGATGAAAAAAATATTCCATTGGAATATGTAACTGTTGGAATATTTGATCTTGAAAATCCTATTGGCAACTCAACCGATAAAAATGGTCGTTTTAGCTTAATGATACCCTCCGAAAAAGATTTAATTTTATCTGTTTCATTTACAGGATTTGAACCACAAAAAATTAAAATAAACCTTAAATCAGGAGAAAATAAGGAAATAAGTATCAGATTAAAGGAAATAGCCACTGAATTACCAGAATTTGTTATCAGAGACAGAGCTATCAGATCAACAAACTTTAATCGTCTCAATCCTAAAAATGTAACCCAAATTCCAAGTGTCTCCGGAGGTGTTGAATCTCTTATAAAAACATTACCTGGTGTAAGTTCCAATAATGAATTAAGTTCTCAATACAATGTAAGAGGAGGAAATTTTGACGAAAATCTTGTTTACGTTAATGATATCGAAATATACAGACCATTTTTGGTTCGATCGGGGCAACAGGAAGGTTTAAGTTTTATTAATTCAGATATGGTATCATCCATACTTTTTTCTGCGGGCGGATTTGATGCAAGGTATGGGGACAAAATGTCTTCCGTATTGGATATAAAATACAAGAAACCAACAAAATTTGCAGGAAGTGCAGCAGCCAGCCTTTTAGGAGCATCATTGCATCTGGAAGGAACTTCAGATAATTACAGGTTTACCTATTTAATCGGAGCCCGTCAAAAATCAAATCAATATTTGCTTAACTCTATGCAAACCAAAGGGGAATACCGTCCTTCCTTTACTGATCTGCAATCACTATTCACTTATGATTTAACTGATAAATTTGAAATTTCATTTTTAGGTAATTATTCACGAAATATATATAATGTTGTACCCGAAAATCGGGAAACTGATTTTGGAACAATTAATGAAGCCTTACGTTTAAAAATATATTTTGAAGGTCAGGAACTTGATAAATTTGAAACTTACTTTGGCGCTTTATCTTTAAAATATCAGCCTAAAGAAAATATTAGTATTAAGAATACAATTTCTATTTTTCAATCATTTGAAGATGAAACATTTGATATTCAAGGAGAATATTGGCTATATCAATTGGAAGCAGATTTTGGTAAAGATGAATTTGGACAGGAAGCTTTTAACAGAGGAATTGGAAAATACATTGATCATGCCCGTAATTATCTGAATTCTAAAGTTATTAATTTAGATCATCGAGGTAGTATTGCAAAAAAGAATCACTATTTGCAATGGGGTGCAAAATATCAGAGAGAGGAAATTACAGATAAGCTAAATGAATGGAAATTAGTTGATTCATCAGATTTTTCATTACCTAATTATCCGGATTCTATTGGGAGTCCCAATCCGCCTCATTATTTTCCTGAATTACAAAATGTATTTAAAGCCAAAAATGAACTTTATTCAAATAGAATATCCGGATTTATTCAGGATTCATGGACAATTGACGGAGATTCAAACCGATTGATGCTTACTGCTGGAGTAAGGTTCAGCTATTGGGACTTCAACAATGAATTATTGGTTAGTCCGAGAGCAACTATTTCATATAAACCAAACTGGGAGAAAGATATTATGCTTCGATTTTCAACAGGTATTTATTATCAATCACCTTTTTATCGTGAAATAAGAAATCAAAAAGGTGAACTGAATGAAAATATAAAATCGCAGCAATCCATTCATTTTGTAGCTGGAATGGATTGGAACGTAATGATTTGGAAAAGACAATTTAAATTTGTATCTGAAATCTATTACAAATATCTTGACAACTTAATACCATATAATATTGATAATGTTAGAATCAGATATGAAGCAAAAAATATGGCAACTGGTTATGCTGCTGGAATAGATTTCAGATTAAATGGAGAATTTGTTAAAGGAATTGAATCCTGGGCAAGCCTATCCATTATGAAAACAGAGGAAGATATTGACAATGATAATCATGGATTTATCCCCAGACCCACAGATCAAAGGGTAACATTCAGCCTGTTTTTCCAGGATTATTTACCTAAAAATCCGAATATTAAAATGCACTTGAATTTGGTTTTCGGAACTAGTTTGCCTTTTGGACCACCAAATTCCGAAAGATACAAACAGATTTATCGTATGCCTTCCTATCGAAGAGTTGATATAGGTTCTTCGTTTTTAATAAAGGGAGCTAAAAAGATATTATCACCCAAAAATATCTTTAGAAAATTCGAAACCATTTGGTTAAGTGCCGAAGTATTTAATTTGCTCCAAATCAGTAATACTATTTCTTATATTTGGGTAAGTGATGTAAACAACCATCAGTATGCAGTACCAAATTATTTAACACCCAGACAATTGAACCTAAAATTGGTAGCAAATTTTTAAGAAAATAGTTTGTAACAATTGTTTTATTTATATTATCTTTGAAACCAATTTCAATTATTAATATAATACCAATCTTATGAAAAAAAGTATGTTATTTTTGCTTATTCTTTTAAGTACGCCTATTTACTTGTTTTCGCAACTCAGTATAGTCAAAATCAAATTTAACGAAGGTTATTATTCAGCTCCAGCAAATAATGGGAAACTTAGTTTTACTTCATTGATAAATAATCAGGGCTCTATACAACACACGAATATTCAGCTATATATAAAAAATTTACAAAATAACCAGATTTTTACTTCTCCAATAAAATCATTGATTTCAGGTGGTGATTCAGCTTTGATTAAAATAGATAGTGTTTTTGCCTATTATCCTCCATATGTTTCAACAGATCAATCTTATATATTCTGGATAAAATATGATCAGAATACCATTGTTTATTTTACCGATACACTTAAGTTATGGAATTCAAACAATACATATACTTCATTAGCAGTTGACAACAATATTTATACTGAAAAAAACTTTACTAAAATTTCTGATACTTCAAGCTATAATTATGGAGGCATTATTGCAAATGAATTTATATTTAATGATTTTTCATACAAATGCCCAATTGGAGTGGCTGTAGCATTAGGGGCAAGAACAACTATAGGAGCTACAATTAAAAGTGCTTTATTAAAAAAAAGTGGCAATGATTTTATTATAATAGCCGAGTCTGATTATTTTACAATTCAATCTTCAGATATTAATACAGATTCAACAAATTCTCCAACTCTTACAACTCTTATTTTCTTAAATAATAATCAGTGTTTCTACAAAGATTCAATATATCTTGCTGCAATTTCATATTCTGGTGGTAGTGATACCGTTTTTGTTGCACAGGATAATTCTGCCTTTTATCTGGAAGATTCGACTGTTTGGTTTTTTAATTATAATACAAATTCATGGTTAGCTGTTTCAAATATTAAAAATGCACCTATTGTTAGATTATTATTTAATTATGGTAATTGCAGTTATAGTTATGGTAGTATAGTGAATTTAAGTTCTAATGCTGTACTATTAAATGGGAATTCAGGATCAATGCAATACATCGGATTAACTAATAACTGTAATAATATAAGCAATATCATTTGCAAACCATGGCTTACATGTTATATAAGTGGAAATAATATAGTTGTGAAATCACTTTCAGCTAATCTGACTGGTTCTCCCAGATATGATACTGTATTGGTTTATGACAATTATGGAGGAAATACTTATTTTAGTGTTACACAATTGGCTAATGTATCAGTAACTGAAAATGATGATATGTTTTTTGCAATTTACCCTAATCCTACCAATGATAAAATATTAGTTCAATTACCAGCAAATGTGAAAGTTAATTCATTTTCAATAATTTCTGCTATTGGAGAAGAAATAAAGAGAACTAATTGTATTAAAACAGATGATAAAGAGATTATTTTAGATGTTTCAACTTTATCTAAAGGAATGTATTTTATTAAAATTCAATCGGATAAAAATTCAATAATTAAAAAATTCATAAAAGAATAATTTCTTCTTTTTATAATATAAGCGAAAACCC
>CAIZXK010000465.1 GCA_903936865.1 uncultured Bacteroidales bacterium
AAACGATACCAAAACCTGCACCGATTAATAGTGCTGAGGTTAAAAATCCATTATAGTTTTTTATAAATGATAATACAAATAATCCAGTTATTAAAAAAATCATACCAGCTAATGTTAATAGCTTTGGCCCATGTTTGTCGAATATTTTGCCTGATATCAAACGAGTTAATGCTAATCCGGCAGCATAAACCAAAAAAAAGATTCCTGAATTATCAACATTTATTTCTTTAGCATATAAAGAGATAAAGATTACAACACCACCATAAGAAACGCAGACCAATAAAATAATCAAGGAAACAGCAAACGATGAAGTTTCATATAGTTTTGACCATTCAAACCTCTTTTTTTCTTTGGATGTTGAAAATGCAGGAAATTTTACCATTGCAGCCATTATAAAACCAATTAAGGAAATAATTGCAGCTATTATAAACATGGTTTCAAAATTATTTTTGCCTGCAATTATGGTGCCTAAAAATGGACCTATAGCCAAAGCAATTGTCATGGAAATGCCATAATAGCCTAATCCTTCGCCTCTTCTATGTGCAGGAATAATGTCAACAATTGCTGTGGATGAGCTTGTTGTAGTAACTCCCCATGCCAATCCATGAGCAAAACGAAGAATAAGCATTTGAGTAAGAGTAGCAACAGCAGCAAAAACTCCAAAAAGCAATGAAAATATAAAAAAAGCAATCAGGTATATTGTACTTCTACCAAATCCATCTACTGCATAACCGGCAAATGGTCTGATTATTAGTGCTGCCAGCGTGTAAGATGCAAAAATAACACCAACTTTACTTTTGGGAGCATGCAAAACTTCAGTTAAAAAAATGGGTAGGGTAGGTATCAGAAAGTAAAAAGCAACCGACATAAGTAAGTTGGCTAAGCACATAAAAATAAAATTCTTAGTCCAGAGTTTCTGGTCGGATAGCATAAAATGTGATTTATTATAGATTAAAATAATTTCTGATTAAATATTTTCTTTAATATTGCAAAATAATAGCTGACAAAAGTACTAATTTAAAACATAACTCATAACAATATGAAAGAAATTTGGGAATCCAGATATGCTGACGATGAATTTGTCTATGGTACAGAACCCAATGGGTTTTTTAAGGAATTTATTGATGCAAATGTTCCGTGTAAAATATTGCTTGCTGCCGAAGGTGAAGGACGGAATGCTGTTTATGCAGCTTTAAAAGGTTGGGAAGTTGTTGCTTTCGATCAAAGTGAACAGGCAAGAAAAAAAGCATTGAAATTAGCTGAAATCAATCAGGTTACTATTAATTATATTGTTAGCGATATTTTTGATTTTGATTATCCCATAGAAAGTTTC
This sequence comes from uncultured Bacteroidales bacterium, assembly GCA_903936865.1. Classification (GTDB taxonomy): domain Bacteria; phylum Bacteroidota; class Bacteroidia; order Bacteroidales; family JACABE01; genus JACABE01. The sequence continues at coordinate 1,334 of CAIZXK010000465.1, forward strand.
GATGTTATTGGTCTTATTTATTTGCATTTACCTTCTGAAATTAAAAAATCAGCTTTAAATAAATTATTTTCTTTTATAAAACCTGAAGGAAAAGTTGTTATGGAAGTTTTTCATAAAGATCAACTGAAGAATACTTCTGGTGGTCCAAAAGTTGAAGATTTATTATATAATCTTGAAGAATTGGAAGATATATTTATTCACTTTAATTTCCTGAAGTTTGAAAAGCAACGCATTTTATTGGATGAAGGTAAATTGCATCAGGGTTACGCTGAGGTAATTCGCATTGAAGCAATAAAATAGACTAAAATTGATTTTTGTTTTAGAATGTTTATTGGCTTGCATTGCAGGAATTTTATTTAGAGATTCAGATTAATAGTAAACATTTTGGTACAAAACGATTCCAATCAATGTATTTTTAGTAATTTTGAAGTAAAAATAATAATAATGGGAAAGCTCATATCTTTTATACTGATTTTTTTCCTTTTTGGCATAATTCAGAAAAATCAACTTCAATCGCAGAGTGTTGATAATACAAATGTTGTAAAAAATGAATTTGCTATAAAAGAACTAAAAAAATGTTTGCAAAATAAAATTAAGTATCCATTTTTTATGCAACTCCACAAACTCGAAGGAAGGGTTTATGTCGTTCTGAAAATTAACAAAAAGGGTAAGGTTGAGGATATGCATGTAGAAGCCGATTATTTTGGCAAAATATATGAAATTGAAAAATTTACAAACAAAAAACGAATTGAAAGACTAAGAAATAAAACTTCAAAACGATTAATTCCATTATTTGCAGAATGCACTCAAAATATAATATTCAACTATTCCGAAAATGATAATATTATACGGATTCCGGTTTCTTTCGGAACGTATGACGACTTTGATGAGTACGGAATCAGTGATGATTATGATGATTACGATTACATGGAAGACTATGATTATAATTATTATGATTACGATTAATAGAATGAAAACTAACCTTTAGTAATCAATTTTAATTTGAGTTTCAGGTTTGAAAAATAAATAGAAAAAATAATGGTTTTTTAATAATAATACTTCGTTAACCTATTTTAAGTTGCTGATATTGAAATTGTTGACAATATATTCGCTGGCTGTCTAATGCATATACAAGCAATATGCTGATACCTGTTTTTTTGAGACGAAAGATATTTTCAACTACATTCCAGTCAATTTGCAATGAATGTTTTCCGATTTAAGTTTAACTTCAGAAAATCATTTAAGAAGGTCATAGCAAAATTAATGTTTGCCATTTACATTCAAAAAAGTTAATTCATTATTCTTTGATGAATAAACAATTTTTTTATGATTGTAAAAAACAACTTCAATTTCATAATCATCAATATTACAAACTATTCCAGAACCATTTTTAGGATGTGTTACCGCACTCCCAATTTGTATTTCGTCTGATCTGAATTTTTCAATTTCTTTAGAAACTTTGTCATTAGAGATTTTATCTGTATTGCTTTTTTGCTTTTCCCTTGGCTCAAACGATTCTATTTCTTTATATGTAGTTGGTATTGAATAATTTTCTTGTGTTCGTTGATATTTTTCGATCGGAAGTTCAAACTTTTCGGTTTTTTCAAAAACAAGTGGTTTTTCTATAAAATCTTCTTTGGTTGATGTTGTTCTATTCTCTGATTTTAAATTTGTTATATCATTATAACTATTAATGGGAAAACTTTCTTTATGTCCATCTAAAAATATGATTTCATAATTTTTATCTGTAATCTTGATAATCATTCCTTCTCCTAAAACAGGATGTGTAATTTGTTTTCCAACTTCCAAATCACTCGCATTATAAGCAGAACTTGTCAGATTTGATATTTTTTTGTTTTTTTGAATTTCAGCCGGAATTTCAAAATCGTGTTTTGTAATTTTCTCAATGGGTTTGCTTTGTAAAGGAAAACTTTCCTTATGGCCATCTAAAAAGATGATTTCATAACTATCATTTGCAATCTTGCTTACCATTCCTTCTCCCAACTCAGGATGTGTTATTTGTTTTCCAACTACCAGATCATCATTATTATAAAAAGAACTTGTCTGATTTGATGTTTTTTTGTTTTTTTGTTTTTCAACAGGAATTTCAAAATCGTGTTTTGTAATTTTCTCAATAGGTTTGCTTTGTAAAGGGAAACTTTCCTTATGGCCATCTAAGAAAATGATTTCATAACTATCATTTGCAATTTTACTTATCATCCCTTCTCCCAAAACAGGATGTGTAATTTGTTTTCCAACAGCTATATTATCATTTTTAAAAATACTTTTTTCTACTGATTCAACAGTTTTTGATGTTTTCTGGATTTCTACAGGAATTTCAATATCCAGTTCTAATGATTTTTCAATAGGTTTATTTTGTAAAGGAAAACTTTCTCTATGGCCATCTAAAAAAATGATTTCATAACTATCATTTGCAATTTTACTTACCATTCCTTCGCCCAACTCTTTGAAAGAGACATGTTTTCCGACAAACAAATCATTGCTGTTTTGTAGAGATGGATTGTTACTGGTTTCATTAACTTCAGAGGTAATATCAATAGTTGAAGATGATAACATTTTTAAATCTGGCGAATTTATTGCGATATTTTGTTTGTTACCATTAAGAAAAATGATTTGATATTCGTTTTTTAATATTTTTGTAATCATTCCTTCACCTAAAAGTGAATGAAAAACCCTTGAGTTTTTATTGAAAGATTGAGATTTATTTCGATTAGTCATTTCATAATCAAAATAATCAATACGATTTCCTTCTTTTAACTGATCAAGTTCTTTTTTAATTTTATTTGCAGCAGAAGGTATTGGTGGTTCATTTACAATTGGTTCGAAATTCTGACTTCCAATTATTTTAATCGCCTGTGAATCTGCTGATAAACTTCGTCTTTGTTCGTCTAAAAATAAAATTTCCAACTGATTACCTTTGATTTGAATAATCATTCCTTCACCAAAATCCTGATGACTAATTCTATTCCCAACTGAAAATTTTGATTTCATACGTTTGTTTGTTTTTCAAAATGCTAAATTACTAAATGTTGATTGTTCTATCAAATAAAAAAAAAAAAATCTTTGTTTTTCCACGCATCTATTGTTTCCAAAATTTTCACTATCAAAATATCTGAAATTTCAAATACGTAAAATACCTAAAAAAAATCAGAGGAACTGCTATAAGGATTACGTTTGTTTTTTACATATTGAATCTGAAATAATATAAATCTTTGCAGAGAAATTCATCAAAAATTTCTAAAATAAAAAGTTTTCATTTTCACTAAAAGGTAGACTTATATTTATAGTTGGATATTTTAAAGTACAATTAATTAAATAAAATGACATGAAAAGATTTAAACAATTTTTAGTTACAATTTGTTTGCTATCAATTTTATTTTTAGCAGAGAGTAAAGTTTATGCACAAACCAAGGAGTGTAATGCCGATTTAAAAATCAGCAGCAGTATTATGAGCCGTTATGTATGGAGAGGATTACAATTAGGAGGAGCTTATCCTAGTATTCAGCCAACTATGGAATTTAGCAAGGGTGGTTTAGCCATTGGAGCCTGGGGCGCATTTTCGACAAATGGATTGCAAAGTCAGGAAATTGATTTATATGCAAGCTATACTTTTGCAAAAGAAATGTTTACTTTTACGCTTACTGATTATTTTTTCCCAGGTGATACCGTTGATTATAATTACTTTGTATATGAAAAGGATGCAACTTCCCATCTTTTTGAAGCTAGTTTGAAATTTAATGGAACAGAAAAGATTCCATTTACCTTATTGCTTGCCACAAATATATATGGTGCTGATACTAAGAAATTAAATGGTGATAATACATTTTCTTCTTATATAGAATTGGGTTATGAAACCAAGATAAAGGAAGTGGAATTAAGTTGTTTTCTGGGTAGTGCATTAAATGCTCCAGGAGATGATATTACAGGCTTTTATGGTAATACAAAAACAGGAATTATCAATTTAGGAGTTACTGCGGCAAAAGAGATTCAAATTTCCGATAAATTTTCTTTACCCATATCTTCTTCGTTAATTTTCAATCCTTATGCTAAGAAAATATTCTTTGTTTTCGGATTTACTTTATAACAATAAACTTAAAAAATTAATAAAATGATTGACACAGGTTCTACCGGGTTTATGCTGCTTGCATGCAGCTTAGTGATGCTAATGACACCCGGCTTGGCATTTTTTTATGGTGGGTTGGCTACCAAGCGTAATATTTTAGGTATAATGATTCAGAGTTTCGCCTCTTTAGGTTGGACCACTGTTTTGTGGGTTGCTTTTGGCTATTCACTTTGTTTTAGTGGTGGCGAAGGTGGAATTTTCGGAAATCTGGATAAATTCTTTTTAAATGGAGTTGCTATCGATTCAATGTATAGCAACGGCAAAATTCCTGAAGTGGTTTTTATCGCTTATCAAATGATGTTTGCCATTATTACACCTGCTCTTATTACCGGTGCTTTTGCAAATCGGGTTACTTTTAAATCATACATGATTTTCTTAACTGTATGGCAGGTATTGGTTTACTATCCATTTGTACACATGATCTGGGGAGGTGGTTTATTGGCACAATGGGGTGTTCTTGACTTTGCTGGTGGTATTGTTGTTCATGCTACTGCAGGTTTTGCTGCTTTGGCTTCAGTGTTTTATGTTGGTGCACGTGTTGACAAAAATTCTACACCAAACAGTATTCCATTAGTAGCTATTGGTAGTGGATTATTGTGGTTTGGCTGGTATGGATTTAATGCCGGTAGCGAAGTTGCTGTTGACTTTATAACTTCTGCTGCATTTTTAAATACTGATATTGCAGCTTCATTTGCGACTATGTCGTGGGTTGTTATTGAATGGTCGAGAGAGAGGAAGCCAAAATTTGTAGGATTACTCACTGGTTCAATTGCCGGATTGGCATGTATTACACCTTGTGCCGGATTTGTACCTTTATGGGCATCACCAATAATCGGGACACTTGCCGGTATTGTTTGTTATCTGGCAGTTCAGCTTAAAAACAAAATGAAATGGGACGATGCACTGGATGTATGGGGAGTACATGGAGTTGGTGGTGTTCTGGGAACCATCCTGTTGGGTGTTTTTGGTTCTAAAGCTATGAATGCAGCAGGTTCTGATGGTTTATGGTTTGGAAATACTTCTTTCTTTGTAAAAGAATTGGTTGCTGTTACAATTGCTTCTGTTTATGCATTTATTTTCACTTACTTAATGTTGGCTATTATCAACAAAATTACACCGGTTAGAGTTTCTGAAGAAGAGGAACTGGCCGGATTGGATTCTTCAATTCATGGCGAACAGGCTTATGATGAAGGTGCACTTTAATTATTTATGATTTATTTAACTCAAAAAGCTTCTTACTATGTAGGAAGCTTTTTTAATTTTGTAGGTAATAAAACTTAACAAAATGAGAAACATTCTTATCAGCTTTTTTATTTTAATTCTATCTGTTGTCTCTGGTTTTGCACAGAAACTAAACCGAAAGATAATTGATACCAAAACCCAGAAAGAAATTCTTTATGGAAAATGCAATATTGATGGGCTTAAAACCGGAGAATTTGGTGACTTTTTTAAAATGGAATACAACAATTATATCACCGATAGCAGTACATTAGCTCAATTAAAGCCCATGATGAAAAAAGTAAGAATACATATTGTTATGGGGAGTTGGTGTGGTGATAGCCAGCAACAGGTTCCGCGATTTATTAAGTTAATGGATATGTTGAAATACAAGACCCGAAAACTTGATATTCTTTGTATCGACCATTTTTTTAAAGCTGAGAATTTCGAAAAAGGGAATATGGGTATCGAAAAGGTTCCAACTTTTATTATTTATCGAAAAAATAAAGAGATTGGCAGAATTGTTGAAACACCAACGCATTCCCTGGAAAAAGATTTATTGAATATTCTGAAAAAGAAAGAACGTATTTTAATTGGAACTCCATCGTTTTAAATGTGATAATTAGCTGAAAATTTTCAGTTATCCCACTTTTTTATTGTAATTAATTTCAGAAAATATATAAAATCTTATAAGTGCAAGAAACTAATATTTATTAAACGATCTGATTTATCGAAGTCTGCTGAACTTTCATTGGCAGAATTATTGGTATTAATATTTGTAAAAGCCAATGGTTTGCCGGTTTTTATATGTACTGCTTTTCTGGTGATGGTGTGGATTTGAACTTTAAAGTAATTTGAGCATTGCTGAGGTCAATAATCAGATTATAAATAATTTAAATCAATTTTAAAAACAATGGGTAAGCTTGCGTGTTAATTTACATTGCAAAAATAAATGCTTTTTAATAAAGCGTCCAATAATTTAACTAAATATAGTAACAATGAGAAATATTTTACAAAAAATCACAATAAGTGTCATAATGCTATTCGTATTAAATATTGCAATAGTTGCACAGCCCGTTGGCTCTAAAATTAAAATTGGAAATGACAGCCATATAAGCTATTGGAATGGAATCGATAGCTGGTTGCCGGTAACTCCCGGTTTGCCTGGGCAAAATCTGCAATTTACAGCAGGATTACCCTCATGGATTCCAAATCCACAAGGGATTACTACTAATGTTATAACTTCTTTAACCGGTACTTCAGCTGTTAGTGGAGGCAATATAATAAATGATGGCGGTGCAATTATTACTGCTCGTGGAGTTTGCTGGAGTTCATCTCCAAATCCGACAATTGCATTAACTACAAAAACAACTAACGGAACAGGCTATGGCAGCTTTTCCGCTAATCTTTCTGGTCTTACATCTGGTACAACATACTTTGTAAGGTCTTATGCTACAAATAGTGCTGGAACTTCTTATGGAAATGAAGTGAGTTTTAGTACGACTGCTTCTCCTGTTATCGTCCTTAGCGATTATGATGGGAATGTTTATGATACTGTTTCGATAGGAACTCAGGTTTGGATGAAACAAAATCTGAAAACCACACATTACCGTAATGGTGATGAAATTCCGAATGTAACTGTAAATTCAGAGTGGGGTACAACACTATACGGAGCTTATAGCGATTATAATAACAATGCTGTTAATTCCGTAACTTATGGAAGACTGTATAATTTTTATGCTGTAGCAGATGCTCGTAATCTATGTCCAAATGGTTGGCATGTCCCAAGTGATGCTGATTGGACAACTTTAACTTCTTATCTGGGAGGCTCAACTGTTGCTGGAGGCAAACTAAAAGAGGCTGGCTTAAGCCATTGGAATGCTCTTAATGATGGAGCTACAAATGAAACCGGCTTTACTGCTCTTCCGGCAGGCTATCATGCTAATTATGGTACCTATGCAGGCATTGGTGTCCTTAATTATTTCTGGAGTTCTACAGAATATGATGCAACATATGTATGGGCTCGTTTTTTGTTCAACTACGATACCAATGTTAACAGAAGTTATTATGCAAAAAATCAAGGATATTCTGTTCGTTGCTTAAAGAATTAGTTTTTAATCTGATTTAAATATTTCTTTATATCCGCAGATTTTATTCTACTATCCATGAATACGAATTTTATTGAAAAATAATAAATTACGATAAAATCGTGCAAACCAGTAAATAATATAATTCAATAGAAAGTACAAAAACATAAATATATGAAGTATCTGCTTCGATGAAATACAATTTAATATTATATTTCAACTAATTATAAAATAGTTATACTTTCTTTAAAAATCTGCTGTTTTATAATTTCGTTTAATCTCACAATGCTTCGTTTATCTTTTTAAGTGTCAGATATTGAGAACTTTGACAAAGTTGCATTTGTTTTTACAATATATTGATAATCAGTTTATTGCCTTAAGCAGGAACAATTTTTGTCAAAGCTTAACGACCTATTGTATCAAAAACTACATTTTAAATTAACTACTTCTATTAAATTTAATTTTCACCCAAATAAAAAGCCGGTTTAATACTAAACCGGCTTTCACTTTAAACAATTTAAACACACATCACATTACTTTTTTTGCCTCTGCAATTGCTTTATCATAATCAGGATGATCGGT
>CAIZXK010000466.1 GCA_903936865.1 uncultured Bacteroidales bacterium
AAATAGAATTTTTATAGCTTCTGTTGTTGTTGATGGTGAATTTATTATCGAAATAATAGCAGAAAAACAACTTATTTCTGATTTGTACATAAAATATCCTGATTTTTCTATTATTAATGCAGAAGGTAAATATTTGATTCCGGGAGTTATTGATGATCAGGTACATTTTCGCGAACCAGGTTTAACACTAAAGGGAGATATTTATACAGAAAGTAAAGCAGCTATTGCCGGAGGAATAACTTCCTATATGGACATGCCTAATACAAATCCTCAAACACTTACACAAGAATTACTGGAAGAAAAATATATTTTGGCAGCAGGTAAATCTTTGGCAAATTTTTCTTTTTATATGGGTGCTTCCAATGATAATCTGGAAGAAATTCTTAAAACCAATCCTGAAAATGTTTGTGGTGTAAAAGTATTTATGGGTGCATCAACAGGCAATATGTTGGTTGATAGTGAAGAAACACTTGAAAGTATTTTTTCAAAATCAAAAATGTTGATTGCAGTACATTGCGAAAATGAAAAAATAATCAAAGAGAATCTGAAAAATTTTCAGGATAAATATGGAGAAGATATTCCGATTTCAACTCATCCACTGATCAGAAGCAGGGAAGCTTGCTATAAATCTTCTTCCTATGCAATTGAATTGGCTAAAAAGCATCAGACACGTTTGCATGTATTGCATTTATCTACCAAAGAAGAGGTTGAATTATTTGATAATTCAATTCCGCTTTCAGAAAAAAACATAACAGCCGAAGTTTGTGTTCATCATCTTTGGTTTACCGATGCTGATTATCAGCAAAAGGGTACTTTAATAAAATGGAATCCTGCAATTAAGGAAAGAAATGACAGAGATGCATTATTAAATGCTGTTATAGCTGACAAACTTGATATTATCGCAACAGATCATGCTCCACATACTTTATCGGAAAAGCAGAACGCTTATACGAAAGCACCTTCCGGTGGGCCTTTGGTTCAGCACTCATTGAATGCAATGCTTGAACTAGTTGGGAATAAAAAGATTAGTTTTGAAAAAGTGATTGAAAAAATGTGTCATAATCCTGCAATCCTTTTCAGAGTAAATAAACGTGGTTTTATCAGAAAAGGTTATTATGCTGATTTGGCTATTGTTGACCCAACAATAAGCTGGACCGTAAACAAAGGAAATATTTTATACAAATGTGGCTGGTCTCCTTTTGAAAATCAAAAGTTTAATACAAAAGTTACCCATACTTTTGTAAATGGAGAATTAGTTTATGAAAATGGAATTTTCAATGAGGAAATTAAAGGGAAACGTTTAACGTTTAACAGATAATTATATGATTAAATACATATTGATATTAATTTGTAGTTTGATGCTTTTTTCCTGTAACTCCAAAAATGAAGCTAAAGAAAAAAAGACTGATATTATTAGTCGCAATAAAATGGTAAACGTATTAGTCGATTGTTATTTGATTGAAGGTGCTTTGCTTGCTAATCAGCAGGAAGGAATTTATATGAAAGAATATGCAAAGTTTTATTATGATCAAATTTTAAAAAAGCATAAAATTACCAGAAATCAGATTTTTGATAGTATGGAATATTATTGCTTTAATATAAAGGAATTGTCTAAAATGCAGATAGAAGTAAATAATCAACTAATTGCTTTACAGCAGAAAAATCAATAGCAGAATAACTTTCACTGCATTTTTTGTCTTAAATCGAATTTGGGAATCTATACTTTTAATATCTTTTCAAACTATTTTATTTTTCAGAATTCTTCAAAAATGTTAATGAGATGTTTTTTAACATCATGTTAGTAGTTAGCATTTTAAGTATTCTTAATTTTGTATACAATTATTTATTTAGCATGATAAAAAAAATATTTCTTTTTGCTTTTCTTTCAATTTTATTGCAAACAGCTGTTATTGCCTCTCCTGGTGATACAATAACCATTCAAACTTTTGATTTTAGCTGGCCTCGCCCTACAGGACTAAATCCCAGAGAAGGTGTTTTTGTTTTTCCATCTTTTGTTGGAAAAAGATTTGAAAAAGTGCTGATGTATTATAAGTTAAAATGTGATCCTGGTCAAAATCCTCAGTGCGGAGAATGGGATTATCTGAGTTATACTCACCTTTTTGAACACACAAAGAAGTATGATTCAACACAATATTTGCAACCGAAATATAAATATTTCAATTATACAGGTTCTTTAACTGATACCGTTTTGTTATGCAATTCACCTTCAATAAAATATTCACCTCATTTTGAATCTTATATTGTTTATGACAGCATAATTTCCTTTGATTCAACTATTGTTGGAAATACTTCATCAGCAATCACTCAACCATTTTTATCCAATGTTTCCGATGGCAGAAATCTGTATATATGGAAAGCAAGCGAATTGATTTCAGCAGGACTAACATCAGGGAATTTAAGTGGTATACGGTTAAATATTAATGGATTAACATCTGCTTTGCATAATGTAAAATTAACAATCCGGATTAAACAAACCAACTTGGATACATTATCAGTTCCTGTTTCTATAAGTAATTTGACATCAGTTTATAATAACACAACATCTTTCATATCAAACGGATGGAAATATTTTAAATTTAATCAACCCTTTAGTTGGGATGGAGTTTCTAATATAATTATAGATTTCTCATACTATAATAATTCTGGAAATCTAAGTTTATTAGCTGATAATACCAGTTCTTCTTCCGGTTTAATAACAAATACAGCAGATAATTATTTAACTTTTGGGATAAATAATTTTTTGGAAATTCCCACTTCCAGGTTTAGTATGATTGATTCATCAATTACAATAATGTTCTGGCAATACGGAGATGTATCGGGGCAGCCTTCTAATGCATCTGCTTTTGAAGGTGTTAATTCATCAAATACTAGATTATTAAATGTACATTTACCCTGGAGTAACAGCAATGTATACTGGGATGCAGGGAAAAGTAATTATGACAGGATAAATAAACTTGCACAAAATCAGGAGTTTGAAGGAGTATGGAATCATTGGGCTTTCACTAAGTCATGTCAATCAGGAAGTATGAAAATATATCTGAATGGAACACTTTGGCATAGTGGCACTGGTAAGGTAAAACTAATGGATAACATTACCCGTTTTATTTTTGGCAATGCTTTAACTTATCAGAATGCATCATACAAAGGTTCTGTTGATGACTTTTCAATTTGGAATAAAGAGTTGGATGTTAACACAATCAATCAATTGAAGTACAATAGGTTTACGTCAACTCATCCTGATTTTCAGAATTTAGTTTATAATTATAATTTTAACGAAGGAAATGGAATGTTTGTAAATGATTATAATAATCAACCTCAAAGTAATGCAAGTTTAATTGGAATTCAGAACTGGCAAAATTATAAAGGGAATAGATTGAAAAATTTCGATGTTACATCAAACAGACCTGTTGTTGTTTTTGAAAAAGGGGTTTATCAATCGCATATTGATTCTGTTTTCGTGCTGGATTCCATTCAAAATCTACCTGTTATGATTGTAATATACGGAGATTCCATTCATCCCACAATTCCTACAGATACTATTTATAAGTGGCAACCTTATTATAGATATATTTTCAACAATAATGGTTTAATAACTGATTCTTTGCTTGTTCCAGCTGATGATTCGTTGATTCAACAATCTTATATATATTACGGTACACCTTTTGAAGTGATAAATAAATGGGAATTGGGTCGTTTTATTACTCCTTATGGAAATGGCTTGAGTTTGGGAAACGGCTGGACATGGATTTATGATGTATCTGATTTTGTGCATTTATTAAAGGATACTGTATTTTTAAAAGCTGGAAATTTTCAGGAATTGCTAGATTTAAAGTTTGCATTTATAGAAGGAACACCTCCCAGAGATGTAATTCAAATAAAAAATATCTGGCAGGGAAATTTTAATTTAAGTAATTTTGATGTAAAAGTTGCTGCAAAACCTTTGCAAATAGATACTGCTGCAAAAATGATAAAATTAAGAACAACTCTTACCGGACACGGGATGGGTGCAACTAATAATTGTGCTGAGTTTTGTTCAAACATACATAAAATGAAAGTAAACGGGCAAACAATCAGGCAATGGGAAATCCTACAACCTTGTGCTTTAAATCCATTATATCCACAAGGAGGAACCTGGGTTTACGACAGAGCAGCATGGTGTCCGGGTATGCCTGCAACCATGCAGGAGTTTGAACTGGATACTTTTATCGTTAATAATCAACTTACAATTGATTATGATATTGATTACAATCCTGATGGTAATTATGTAACCGAGTCTCAACTGGTAACATATACTTCTCCTAACTTTCAGCATGATGCATCTCTTGTTGATATAATTGCACCAAACAATTATGAAGTACATACCCGTTTTAATCCAATTTGTGGAAAACCAATTGTTAAAATTAAAAATACTGGAAAAATCAATCTTACTGCTGTTGATATTGAATTTGGTTTTACTACAGGAAACATTAATGTATTTCATTGGGTTGGAAATCTGTCTTTTATGGAAACAGCTGAGGTAACATTACCAATTCCCGATTGGAATTCTATAAGTGGAACTACCGGAAGTTTTTGGGCTGAAGTGAAATTACCCAATGGTTTTGCGGATGAATATTTTCTCAATAACAGATTAACTGTTGATTTTAAATCAGTTCCTGTTAATACTCAAAGTGAATATCAAATGAATTTGTTATGCAATCACAAACCCAACGAAACTAGTTGGAAATTAGAAGATGCAAACGGAAATATTATTGTTCAGAACGATACTGGAATGTTTGCAAATACCTGGTATTCGAAAAACTTTAATTTACCGGATGGTTGTTATAAGCTTATAATAACTGATTTGGGTGATGATGGTTTGCGTTTTTGGGCAAATATGCCTCCAAATGGAAGTGGTACAGCTGGTCAGGCAATATTAAGGAAGAATATTGGTGCAGGTTTTGTAATTGCAAATACATTTCAGACTGATTTCGGAAGAGAGACAAGTTATTCTTTTGTAGTAAATAGTGCTTCTGTAATTGAGTTGCAAAATATTCAAGAATTTAATATTTTCCCTAATCCTGCAACTGATTTTTTATACATTACCTATAATGATTATCCTATTAATGATCTGGAAATAAGATTTCTTAATTCAATTGGAGAAATTGTTAAGTCTAAAATAATTTCATCAAATAGCAAGGAAAGCATTGAAATAAATATTTCAGATTTGAGTAAGGCTTGTTATTGGATACAAATTATAAGTAAAGGTAAAATAATTTCCAGAAATCGGTTTATTAAAATGTAACTAAATCTGATGTAAAAATTACAATGAAAAACAAATTCAATAAACATGTATAAAAACAAACTTTTTATTATAGCATTAATTATTATCACTTCTTTGTCAAGTATTAATAATTCAAATGCACAGAACAAAACTTCAAAAAAACCTAAAAACATTATTTTCCTAATAGGGGATGGGATGGCTACAGCTCAGATTTATGCGGCATTAACCATTAAAAAAGACAAATTGAACATAGCACGTTGCCGATATATTGGATTTCATAAATCATATTCTGCAAGTGATTATATTACAGATTCTGCAGCAGGTGGAACTGCTTTTTCAACAGGACAGAAAACAAAAAATGGATGTTTGGCTGTAGATTCCATGCTACATGCTTTTCCAACTATTCTTGAGCTGGCTGAGAAAAGGGGATTATCAACCGGTTTAGTTTCTGCTTGTGCCGTTACTCATGCAACACCAGCATCTTTTATTGCACATGTCGGGAAAAGGGATAATTACGAAGAAATTGCAAATTGGTATTTAAAGACAGATATAGATGTTTTTATTGGGGGTGGTCGCAACTATTTTAACCAAAGACAAGACAAAGTCAATCTGTTGGATAGCTTAAAGGCAAAGAATTATCAGATAATCGATACAATAGCTCAACTTTCAAAAGCTAATAGTAATGGTAAAATTGCAGGTTTGCTTTATTCCAATCATCCACCAAAAATGTCTGAAGGGAGAGGTGATATGTTAGGAGAATCAAGTAAAAAAGCAATTTCTGTACTTGAGAAAAACAAAAAAGGTTTTTTTGTTATGATAGAAGGTTCACAGATAGATTGGGGTGGTCATGATAACAATCAGGAATACGTGATTACTGAAATGCTTGATTTCGATAAAGTTGTTGGATTAATGCTGGATTTTGCCCAAAAGAATGGAGAAACCTTGGTTGTAATTACAGGTGATCACGAAACAGGAGGTTTATCATTAACAGGAGGAAACTGGAATGAAGGAAAATTTACTGCAAAATTCTCTACCACAGATCACTCTGCAGTAATGGTTCCTATATTTGCTTTTGGTCCCGGAGCTGAAGAATTTATGGGTTTTATGGAAAATACAGATATTTTCAATAAATTTAAGAAATTGATTATTGACAAATAAAAAAAAGTCCTGCATTTTGCAGGACTTTTTTATTTATATTACTTTTCAGGAATCACAACAGGGAAGTCATAATCAAAATCCTGATAATGTTTGTGTTCTAGTATTTTTCCTAAAAAATGGGTGTAAGCATCTGTAAATTTAAATTTATTTACATCATAATAAGCATCTGAAAGAGGTTTGTTACCAATTGCACCCATATCAATGGATGAAGTGTTAAATTCTTCCAGTTCCTGATAAGGAACAATTTTAGTTATGGTTGGCATTTGTCCATATTCTTCGCGGAGTAATAAATCTACTACTTTATCGGCTAAAGTCGTAGTTAATCGACGGTCATAATTGCTGCATTTTCCGCTTCTTGCATAATAACCGGTAATTTGTGCTCTCGCATCAATCCCTAATTTTTGGGAAATTTCAGAGGCAATTATACCACTGATTCCGCCAAAACGAGGATGTCCATATTCATCAACTTCTGAACTAGCATAAACAACATCAACTTTTCCCTGTTTTTCATCATACCATCTAACGCCTTCCGAAACAGGAATAATAAGCATCTTTTTGGGTGAACGCAAATAGGTTTCTTTTACTGTTTCAAAGAAAAATTCCTTACGTTCCTTTGTCATTTCAAATTCTGGAATAAGTGCTAAATGAGCTCCGCCAAATAAGGCCGAACCTGTTAACCATCCTGCATCACGTCCCATAACTTCCAATATCATAATACGTGAATGAGATTCGGCAGTGGTTTTAAGTTTTCC
>CAIZXK010000467.1 GCA_903936865.1 uncultured Bacteroidales bacterium
CAAAATTCCAATTCCAGGAAGTAACATTAGAAGAAGAAGCTGTGCTGTTAAAAGTTATCAGTGCATTTGAAATTGGTGCAACAGGTGGACTTGCAGTAAATGAAGCTGTTGGATTAGGATAAACTTTAACTACATCGAACAAACTTACTTCACCTTTACAACCTTCAGGAGTTTCTACATTTAACTTAACGGTATAATTACCAGAAGCTTGATATAGATGTGATGGATTTTTATCTGTACTTGTATCTGTACTTGTGTTTACGTCACCAAAATTCCAAAGATAATTTTGTATTAATGGTGTACTAGCATCGGTAAATGCAACTTGTAACGGTGCACAACCCTGAGCTGGCATAGGATTAACATCAAAAGATAGCTGAGGTGACTCGTTTATAGTAACAAAAATGGAAGCAGTATCTCCCGGACAACCCGTTGAATCGGTTACCTCAACAAAAAAGTTTGTACTATTTCCAATAGGAGGAGTAGCAACAGGGTTTGAAATACCGGGATTATTCAAATCTATAGCTGGTAGCCATGAAAATATGTAAGGTTGTAATCCATTGCTGGGAAATACTTTCAGTTGGGCAGATGAAGAAAGGTTATTATCCTGACAAATCATGGTATCATTACTCGTGGTAAGTGAAATTGGTTTATAACTTAGTATCGGAATAGTAATACTATCCATAGTACAAACCGTGGATTTTATTTTAATAGTAACATATTCAATAGGCTCAACAAGATTATCCATAAATGGAGAAATAACAACAGTTCTTGAAGTCTGACCAGGGGAAATTGCAATACTATCTCCAATAAACGGAAAATCAACACCATTAATGGCTGTTCCATATATCGTATCAATTAACACATAAAAGGTATCAGCTTTTGCATAAGGTAAAGAGAATTTAATCAATGCATCATTACAACCTTCAATTGCCATAGGAATTGCACCTGGCGTTGAAAAATCAGTACTTACAGTAACTGCATTACTGGTAAAACTATTTGCTTCAAGAAAAACAGCAGAATCATAAGCTGTGTCACCACAATCACCCACAGCTATTTTTATATGATATTGAGTGCAAGGCTGCACAACAACATAAGCAGTAAGCACAACAGTAAAACCATCGTATTGAATAGAAACACCACCTGTATTTGAAGTATAAAACTGAGTGTTAAGATTTTGATTTACATTATTGATAGTAACAGGAAGAAGTGAATTTGGAATTATGGCTATATTTTTATTGCTATAGGCTGGTCCATTCGGATTAATTCCTGTAACAAAAAAACCAAAAACATCATTATAACTTGTTCCAACAAATTCAGGATATTCTTCAGATGCAAAAACATATCTGAATTTAATTGTATCCGATAATGGGATAAAATCAAATTGTAAAACAGCAGCATCATTAACAGTATAAGTAGGAACCAAAGATTGTAACTGGGGATCACTACCGGAATTGGTTGGATTTCCCATGCTTGTACTATTATTAGGTCCTATTGCATTGTTTACATTTCCTGAAGCAATTATAAGTCCATGATGTAATCCTATGTTGGTTAAACTACCATAATTAAATTCTCCTATATTTAATGCTGTCGCAGGACTATTAAATGTAATATTAAAGACCTGAACGCCACTACCTACAAGAACATTCTGAACCAATTGCTGAGCAGACATCGCTGTATTAATCTGTAACTGAGCAAAGGAATTACTGGATTGAAAAAAAACCAATAAAACAAATAAAGTAAAAGATAAATTTAAAAAATATTTTTTCATAAAACAAGAATAAAGAGTTAGTTATCTATTTGGAATGAAAAATTGTAACCTTTACAAAAATGCAAAGATTACAATTTTTTTTGATTTAGCATTATCTTAATATGGTTAATGAACCTTTAAACTCACCCTTTCTTATAAAGCCCTCATAAGTAAGCACATAAAAATAAGTACCATCAGGTAAACCTTTACCATCCCATTTATCATCATCTGGATAATAGTTTTCCTTTTCATATACTTTTTTGCCCCAACGATTAAAAATCACAAGTGCATTTCTTGGATAACTATCTGGGGTAAGATTTGTAATATCAAAATAATCATTTATACCATCACCATTTGGTGTGATTATATTAGGAAAAACCAAAGAATCTTCAACAACCCTAACTGTTTTTGAAATAGAATCCCTGCAACCATGTATTGTATAAGCATAAAGCCATATTGTATATTGTGTTGCAGAATAATAATTTGTAGTTGGATCGGACAATGTACTTGTAGTTCCATCGCCAAAATCCCATAAATAATTTGTTGCACCAGTTGTTGTATTGGTAAATATAAAGTGGGCATCATTTTTAGGAGCCAATTCAGGTGCTACAGTGAAACCAGCAATTGGTTGAGCATAAACTTCAACCGCATTGTTTACAGTTGTAGAATCAATACAACCATACAACGTTTCGAGAACCAGTGAAACATTATAAACACCGGGAACTGTATATATGTGTGATGGATTAGGATCGGAAGATACAAAACCATCTCCAAAATTCCAGAATGTTGTTTTTATTGCGTTTGCAGGATCAGAAGAATTAGAAATTGAAACATCTACAGGAGCACAACCTTTTGGATTAGGTGGAGTTAATGAAAAACTTAACTGAGGTGATGCATAAACAATTACATCAATATCAGTTTGAGGTGAAATACAATTATTTTTATCAACTACAGTTAAACTTATTGTATTAACGGTTGAATCTGCCGGAACAGCATTTGGAGAGTTCCATTTTACTGTAATCGGACCATTTCCAGCACCTGAAGTACTGATAGTATCACCACCAATATTCCAGTTGAAAACAGCTTGACTGGATGCTATACCTGAAAATACAATTTTTGAAGTATAATCTGAACAAATAGGTGAAATCACAGTAAAATCAGAGGTAGGATTTGGGAAAACCTGTACAAAAATTGAATCATTAGCAAAAATTGGTGGTACTGCTGATGTATCAATAATGGTTACTTTATACCATGTACTTACTATTGGAGTTACCTGAGTATTAAAGGTATTTGCTATAATATTTGTACCATCAGACCATGATACTACATTATTTATTGCATTACATACAATTTCCACTTCATCAATACCCCAGGCATCATACCCTGTGGAAGAAGTGGCTAACTGAGCCCATCTGAATTTAGTATTATTGGTATATACATTAGATGGAATATTAACCTGATATTTATTCCAAAAATAAGCAGTATTCTGCATTTGTTGGGCAGTAGCACTTGAAGGAGCCCAATATCCACCACTTCCGGGAGTTATTGTATTAAAAGGTGGAGTTGGAGATAAATTTCCAACAGGATTTGTATTAGGTCCAGGAAAATCTGTCCATGAGGTACCATTATTAACTGAATACTGAAGATGAACTCCTTCTGCTGCAGCATCTGGATCTTCACATGAACCTGCATTAGATGTTATTCCATACATCATCCAATATTTAATTTTACACCC
>CAIZXK010000468.1 GCA_903936865.1 uncultured Bacteroidales bacterium
AACCATCGAACTCCTCGACAAAGGCAAATTACGCATTGCCCAACCCTCAAAAAATGGCTGGATAGTAAATGAATGGATAAAAAAAGCAGTTATTTTGTATTTCCCCATACAAAAAATGCAAACTATCGAAGTAGGACCTTTTGAATTTCACGATAAAATTCCTTGTTATGAATTCTGAATTCTCTTAGATATGGTAATAACTTATTTGGGAAATCCGTATCATATAATAGTAGTCTATGTATAATATTCGGAACTGTATTAGTATTTTTAGTATCATAAACACTTAAAAGTTTATCTTTTTTGTAATATAAATCTATTTCCGGCATTGGTGTGGTGAATATTAAATTTCTACATTTTATGTTACAATTTGAGTTGGTTTTTATATTATTCCTGAAAAATACTGATATCTATTAAATTTGTATCTACTATTGGTTTTAATGAGGAAATTACATCTACTCCTGTTACATCGCTAACTCCTGTTACATCGCCAGTTAGATAAAGTTTTGCAAACTTTTCGCCGGAATAAATATTCTGCCACATCGAAGATTCATAAATAGAGTAAAATACAAGATTTGCCCACATCATATAATATTTCTCCTGATTGGAAGTATGCGTAACTATATGATGAATTTCATTACTATTTTCTCCTTTAATGCAAAATTTACTGTTTTCTAATAGAAAATATGCTATTTGTACAGACTCATCAGTGTCATTAAAGTGCCAGTTGCTTTTTGAATTAAATATTTTAGTTTCCCAGTATGTATTTTTAAGAATAACTATTGCACCCCATAAAGCAAATGTTGAAGCTGAATGTCTTGACCAGTTATTAGTTAAAAGATTTTTAAAAGAACAATTATAACAAGAAAATTTACCTGTTATATATCCTTCGTATGAAATATTATACATATCATCAAATCCACTGCCTCCTTCATAACCATAACCATTTGCACCACAAATTAATGAGATGTTTGAAATGCTAAAATTTATCTCAGAAACATCTTGTGTTGTTGATGAACGTGAAATAAATTCTATATTGTTCCCGTTATTCGTCTGAATAGTAACATTCGTTCCAAATTCCATATTAATACTCCCTTGTTTATCGCCAATAATTGAAATTTTAAGAGAGTCACCTGATAATGAATTGGTATTATCTAATTTTATTAATGTTCCGTTACTGATTATATTAACTCCCCCTTGTAATTTAACCGTTGTATTGTTGTTATTACCACTTGAAGTTGAGTTGTTTGAGAAAATCCATGTATCTTCAATGGAATAAATTCCAGGAAATACCCAAACAGTGTGATTTTCAAGATCATTTACTCTTAAGTATGTAATTGCTTCACTTATTGTACACCAAGGTAAATCTATTCTTCCAATCATTGCTGTATTGTTGTCACCATTCGGGTCAACAAATAATGTTTTTTGATATTGAAAATCATAATCAAGTATACTTTTTAATACAGTATTTAAAATTCCACCTGTAATTTTTGTTGTTACATGATCATGAATATTTGCATCTATGATACTTAATACATCGCTTTTTGTCATGATTTTTTATTTTAAATGATTTTTTATTTTTAAATATTATGCAAACTATAATTTATTGATATGGTACTTCTAATAAAGTTTCCATTCCTGTATATCTGCAATCGATATGAACCCAGGTCGGAGTATCTTTTTCTATAGTTGTTAAACCTATTGCTTTTAATGTTGTCCAGTTGTTTCGGATTAATTGGCGTACTTCTTCTGCCTGCATACCTTCTACTTTTAAATCTATAGCTCTGCCATATTTGTGCTGACTCCATTTAGCACCTGTGGATGTTGCAAAATTTCGTAATCCGCTTTCTTTAAACTGTCCGCCATTGCTCCAGTTGTTTATTGTTATCGGTTTGCCCGTTTTATCACGCAACCATTGGGCTACATTCACAATTCTGATATCCATTAATTGTGAAGCAGCATTACCTCTTTCTGAAAATACTTCAGGAGGAACCAATTCTTGTATTGAAAAATTTTTGGTCATATTTGTTTACTTTTTTTGCTTATATTTTTTTGTTCTTATTACAAATGTGTTTTAAACATTTGTAATAAGAACAAAAATTTTCAATGAGTTTAATTTGTAGTTGTATTGGTATTAAATGAAACTATTAAAATAATATCATCATAAGCTCCTGTAACATTCGTCAAAGTGAGTCTCCAATTTCCTTTACAATTTGCAGTTAAATTACTAAATGTAAACTTATTAGAAGCAATGGTGTTAGAAGCTGATGTCAAAGGTACTGGACTTATTTTGTTTATAGTCATTGTACCACTATTAATTTCTGTATCAATTGGAATAAAAATACCATCTATATTTGTTACATTATCTAGTTGAATCAATTTAGTATAAAATGGTAAATGTTCATCTTTGATTTCAAACTCAAGGATGTGGTTTGGATTTTGAATAAAACTATGCCATTCGGTTGGGAAATCATGCTTTAAACTCAATAACATCATTGAATTGTCTTCTGCAAAATGTTTAATTAATGCTGCTTTAGCTGCTGTGCCAAATACATCACCACCTTCGCGTGCAGTATAATTAATATGAATTATCATATCGGAAATTGAAGCAAAATCAAATTGATTGCTATCTTTTGGTAAAGATATTTTCCATTCACTAATTGCTCCGGCACCTTCAAATGGTAAATAACGTTCATCATTAAAATTCAATTCGAATAAACCCGAATCATTTTGTCCGTGACTGGTAGCTATAGATTGAGTAACACCTAATTTCTCGATAAAACGATTATCACCATTATCTATATCCTTAGTGTATTCACCACTTTTTAAAGACGAATCGATTCTTATTTCGCTTTTCAACAACGAAAGTGTACAATTTACATTGGTATAAGGACCAGCTACATTAGGGATGCTGATAGATATTGATTTAATACGACGCATATAATGTCCCGGATAGTCCATATTAAATAGCCATTCCGGTAAGTTAATAAATGTTTCTCCTTTGGTGATAAGGTCAATTAGTTTATCAGGAAATACCTGAGCCAATGAAATATGTTTTGTTAATTCAAATTCTCTTTCATTCTGATTGATATATGCAGCATCTAAACGATGTAAATCATTAATTAATAAATCTCCGGCCATCAATCCCTTTTTCAGGCTATCCCAATAACCGAAATTAATAAATTGTTCAGTATCATTAATTCCCAATTCGTAACGATAGCATTTTTCGGCTTTTTTAGCCATTTCGTACGCCAATTGATACGATTGGAAATAAATATTGGAAATCTGCGAAATCATCCAGTTATATAACTGCTCGTTTGAGAATTTAGATTTATAGTATTCATCCGAAGTTTTAGCCTGTTCTATTTGTAAATCCTGATTCTCCAGTTCTTTTTCAGTAATCTGCTGTCTGATTTCAGCTGCAAGAATTTGTTTATTAATTTGTTCCATCTCCATTTCAGCCATTTTTGCCTGGAAGCTCCATTCGTCTCTTCTTCTTTGATATTGTGCTTTGGTAGTTAAAAGGGAAGCATTTTTATCTAATGCTCTGGCTATTGATGATAATACTGTCATTGAATTTTGCATTGCTGTTGCTAATTTTGTTCCTCCTGTTGGTTTAGTCGTAAGTAAAGGAGAACCAAAAGCTCCAGCACCACCTATATTCAATTCTGGAATTAATGCCAATACAGCAGCCAATGTATAACCTCCAGCTATTGCAGTTTCAATACCAGCAGATGCAGTATTTAGTCCAATAGCAGTTGATTCAAAATTATTTATATTGGTATCAAATAAGTTATCATAATATGCTTTCTTTTCTTCTGTAAGGAACATTGTTTTTTCTAAGCCTTTAGCAGACTCTATAGCTTCCTGTATTTGCAATTTGCGAACTTGTTTTACGGCATTCAGTACATTAATTTCCTGTACAGAACGCAGGAGTGTTAATCCTTCTGCATCTTTTTTCTCAATAATGGAGAGTAATTTTTCTCCCAATTGTTTTACTTCACTACAGAATTCAATCGCTTTTTGCAAGATTACCCTGAAACGATAGTAAGGGTGAGGTACAGATAAATCGTCCAAAACACTGCCAAAATCCAGACCTGCTGCTGCTGCCCTTACCAATAAAGCAGGGTCGATAGGTGGTTCAAATAATGGTAATTGCCTTACAATGCCTTTTATATTCATACAATGTCTGATTTTGTATAAGCGATCTTCCACCAAATCCCAATATCCTAACAAAATATCATTTGCTGGGATACAGAAATTTTCAGCATCAATACGAGGCAATACATGTTCATCTGATATATGTATTGGTAAATTTGATTTACGAAATTGAACATTGTTATTTGTCAACAACTTTGAAAGATTATGTTCCCTTATAATATTAATATTGGATTTTGTTTTTCGCAAAACATCCTGATTGGCTATCTGAAGTTGTTCTTTACTTTGTTCATAAGCATACGTAATATTGTCATCAAATAATGATATAATATCATTTCCTGTAGTTATCATTTCCTGATAAGATTTTTCAGTGAAATTTAGATTTGGATGTTTATTGGGCTTAGGTCCTAATATCTCATAAGCCAAAACGTACAACATTGTAGCTTCGTTGATAGATTCAATGGTATCGCGTTTAAACAACTGATCACCCCATGCAATCAAATTGTCAATGTATTTCATAATTACGGTACGTTGATATGCCACAGGACGATATCTTGCTATCAGATGTGGTTTAAATGGATCATTTAACCATGCAGTTACTTGGTCTTTATAAATATCAATATTTTTTAAAATATTTCCGATATTTTCTGCCTTAATCTCATTTTTACTTATTTCAAAAAATGGTTTAGTAATCCAGAATTTTTGCGGAATGTCGTTTCCATTTTGCTCGTTGGAAATATTAGTTGCATTGGTCGGATTAAATATATAATGGAACCATTGCATTGCTTCCTCAAATTTTTGATTCTGGCTTAATTTACAGGCAACGTATAAAGGTGCATGGAAAAATAATTCCCAATTATATACAGAAAATGCACTTCCAAATGAGAAATCTACAAATTCGTTTAAAGGTACAGCAACACCATTTTTGTTTGTAGTTTTCTGATAACTTGCAGCAAGCTCTGCTAAATTATATTTTAGTTGTCCATCTTCTATTGTTTCCCAAGTTTGTGGTTGATATTCATTTTCAAAATCAAACCAAGTGTTTTGTGGTAATTTGTTCTGAGGGTTTACTTGAATATTTCTGTTCAAAATACCTACTATACCACTTCTGTTTAATTCTTTATTGAATAAATTGGTAAAAGGGTGATAAAAAGGTGTAAATACATATTTTCTAATATTTCCCTGAAAAATTGGTTTAATAAAGAAAACTCTGCGTGAATCTTGATAGAAAAAAGGATATTTTATATGTGAATTACATATATTTTCATAGAGATTATTTGTGTCCTTTTGTAAATCTATAACTAAATTTGGATTTGTATTTATTGTAAGTAAAATTGGTTTAGGTATTATATTTCCCAAATAATTTAGACTTATTACTTGATAAGATTTCATTGTATAAAAAGGATGTCCTTCACTGTAATAGGAATTAGTAATAAAATAAATCTTATTAGTAATTAAATCCATTTCTGGTAAAGTTACATATTGAATTTGTTTATCTTTTTCTGGAATGATAACTTTATCAAGATTATTAGTAATAATTTTAAATAGAGAATTATTAGTTTCTAAATTAAAAAATGATGTTTTTATTAAATATACATCATCATTATTGAAAAAATAATTAGCAGTCTCCTTATTTTGTGACTGACTAAGATATGATGTTGCAGATGATGTATCTTCTGGAATATGTATACTTAAATAAAAGATCAAATCATTATTTAGTTCATCATAAGATGATATCAAAGAAAAACTACTTGATGGAATATGATTCCATTCAAAATGTTTTCTTTTAGATAGTTTTGTAGGAGACCAGCCTTTTTTCTTAAATACACTCCAGGCAAGTTGTACTTCTAAATATTCTATTGGATCTGCTTCATTTGGATTTATGGCTCGTGTATCTTTTTTTGCTTTTTCGTTAACTACCAACCAAAAAATATGGAGCTTTCGATTATACACTATCGGTAATACCAATTCACCTTTAATATCTAAGTCGATTTTTTCCCAGGCACTCCAGACATTGGTATTACCATTGTATTTACGGTAGTGATATATATGTGGCTGAGAACTAGTGCGTCCAATTACATGCAGTGTGTTTATTTTATTGATAACATCAACTTCATGGAAAATCCCGTTTACTTCAAGATTTGATACTTCATGCAATTTTTGTAAATAATTACTATATACTTCTTCGGCATATTCAGAGGTAATATCGTTTTGGTTCAGCTCGTTTTCCAGATCAACAAAGAAAGGAGTTTTATCATCTCGTAATTCAGGTTCTATCCAGTTTTCGGGATATAAAAATACTTTACGGTTGGCTTCCCAGATACGATAATTCTTCATCCATTTCCATTGTTTCCAATCAGAGTCTTTGTCCGTTTTTACGTTGGGTTCTAAATTCAGCAAACATCGCTGAACAAATAACTGTACCGAACTTATTGCCATTTTTATACGAGATGTAAACTGGCATGCACTCATCTCAGGATCAATCAGAAAATATGCGTATAAATCGTTAGTATCAAACCATACGGCAGGAGTAGAAGTAGTTCGTTGTGAATGTTCAATTAAATAAGCCGAAAGTGCATGACATTTCTTTTCTCTGATTCCTTTTTGAATTGGAGGCAATTCCGTAAGCCATTGATCGTAAGAATATTTGGATTTCAAAACAGAAGTTATTTTTTCTGCAATAGCTTCTTCTTTGCTTTCAGCTCTGTCAACCCATTCAATTATCGTTGTAGCATCAGCACCGGCAAGGCTTATAAAATCGAAACAATTTTGTATTTTTTCGTATGTTTCTGGCAAGTTTAAAGTTGTTCTTATTCCGCTATTATTATATGCAATTAATAACTTCGTGCAAATCTCTTTTAAATCATCTAAATTCCAACCTGTTATTTTAGATAAAGATGTAACCATTAAGAGCTGTGTAGCATATGCTGTTGAATTATTTGCACTAATATCAAAAATAGAAATATTGTTTATAGTGCCATACTTATTTTTAAAATTTAATAGCTTTTTAAATTTAAGAAGATTAGACACATTGTAAGTAAGTCCTGTTAATGTTTGGTTTGTTATTGCATTTACGGATATAGTTTGAGTTGTTTTCCAAGGTAAATAGTCTAAAAGGTTTTGATTAATTAGTAACCATTGCAAGTCTTCTTCCGATATTTTAAATTTATTTATCAGAGTACACGATTTATGTATTAGTATCAAGCTTCTGTATATATCTATAAAATTATCAAAGATTATAGCTTTATAATCTCCATTTAATTCTTTTGCAAATAAAATATTGTCAAATAAATAAGAGTATAAATTTTTTGTTGTTGCTGTTGGTGAACCTTTGAAAGAAAGTTTTTGTAGAAATAAGTCAGATACATTTCTATTAATACTAAAGAATTCAGCTATTTGATTGTTAATATAAAAATTATATAAACCATTGAAAAATTGCTTGTATTTTGTGCATATAGTATTTGATAGCGAAGGAACTAAACACATTTTATCTTTCAGGTCTGCTGTATACATATTAAGTTGCCCAAAATATGTTTGGATAAATAATGTATCATCAACCAAATTTTGTGCAGTGCTACTACCCTTTTCAATTATTCTGATAACAGTATCAATAGTAGCCGGATTACTAAAGACTTGTTGATTACCTAAATGCTGGATTAAAAAATATTTAAGTAATGAAGTAAGAATATAGCTCTTTTTTTCTTCTTCTGAAGGAGGAGTATTATCATTAATAAAAAAACTTTTTGCAGCAGATAAATCTGGAACAAAAGGTTTAAGATAAATTTCAATAATTGATTCTGCATTTTCAGGATTACCTGAAATCAATAGTTCGATTTTATCTATATTATCTGTGTTTAAAGATTGATCTTCATTGAGAAATAAAGTGAATCTGCTTAATAGATTTTCAATTAGTGATGAATCATTAAGTGTTGTTTTATCTGTTAACTCAAAAACAGAAGCTAATTTTTCTCTTAATTTACTTATGGCATCATTAAAAAAAGAATTTGGATTAGCCAAAGTCGGATAATCAGTTGAAGTAATTGAAAAGTCTGAATTATATTGGAAATAAGTCAGGTAATTCAAATCATCAGTATTTAAACCTGTATTTTTTATCTCATTACATATAGTTAAGAATTCATGTGTCTTTTCTATAGATTGGAATGGAGATAAAGGAGTTGCTGGAGCTAAAGCAGAATTTTCTTTTTTAAGTAAATCAAATAATTTAATAAAATCGGGAATAGATAGTTTTAACTGTTTTTCTATTAAAACATACCGATATATTAGACTTAGATTTACCAATGTTAAATTTGTATCGTTATTAGCAAATAAGCTCTTAATTAATTCTACATAATCGTTTTCGCTTATAGAAAAGGCTGCTGTAATTACGTTTTTTATAAAATTATTTAATGCAACTTCATTAATAGTAGCAGTATCCTCTTTTTTATAAAGAAATGTTGTATTGTTATTTAATTTTACTTTTACAATATCAAACTTATCTTCAACTTTATATGAGTCTGAATTTACAATTTTCTTTAGATTGTTATTTAAGAACAAACGATTATAAAGTGCACTTTCATCTTTTCCATTTACTTTTCTGGTTTCAGTATTTAATGGGTTATATAATGCCAACACCTTTTCAAAGGAAAGATTTAATTTCTTTTTCAACTCATCAAATTTCTTAAAGCTTATTAAAAATAGAGCATCTAGAACCACAAGAGCTTCGATTTCGCCATAAATTCCTTTTTTGCTCAATAATAAATCCAGCTCCCACATTTTGTATGTCGATTTACGCCATAAGCGGATAAAACGATGAATATTATCAAAACTAGTTTCAGTATATACTACAAATAAGTCTTCGCAACCACAGCCAATATTGTCTATAGTTACTTCGGTATTTAATGTATTTTTAAGTGTAATATTTAACCATTTTACACCCAGTAAATCTAAAAATTCATTGCAGTTTAACGCAGTATCCCTTAAAAAAGCTGTTACAGCCATTTTACTGTCTGTTACTAGCGACCAAATACTATTTCTAAATGTAATATCATTGTATATTGGCCCTGTACAAGTTATAATTTCTTTCTCAACAGTAGTTAAACCAAAATACTCAGCTGCAATATCTAAATCATCACCATTGAAAGCCTCCATTAATTCGTAACGCTTAATGCCCATCTTGGCTAAGTATGTTCTCGATTCTTCCTGCCATAAATTAAAAAAAGAATTCATAGGGTAACTTGCTGTTCTTAAAGTACGATAAGCCTCTTTGTTTACATGCTCAGGCATTGCCTTTAACTCTTCGGCTGTGAGAGTGGTTTGATGTAAGGCTTTTAACTCCTGAGTTGTTAAAGGAGGAGTAGTTTGAGTAGTTTGAGAATAAACATTTTCTTCTAAAATTTCGCATACCAAATCAATATAAGGAATTGGAGTCTCTGTATTTTGGCAATTTAAATTAATATCTTCAATATCCTTTCTTCTATTTGGAGCTGTAAGGACATTTTCAGCAGATGTAAAAGTTGATTCGGCAGGTTTGGTTTCTAAAAAGCTTAACACATCTGCTAAATAAGCCGATGGGCTATAAACTGATTGGCAATGCTGACAATCGCAATAGTCATTTGAGCCAAATAAAGTAGATATATTTGGAAATTTATCATCCAAAATATCTATCAAGTTCTCTCTACTTGTAGATATCGCCAAGGGGTCTATCTGATTGAAATTACTGTTAATATTACTAAAAGCTGCAAGTGTACTGGCATATCTTGCCGTAGCCATGCTGAATAACATATCTACCTCTTCCGAACCAATTCCTCTTAAAGATAATTTTTGTTTAATTTTTTCTTTACCAGTAAGATATATTTGATGAGCTGTATGTATATTTTCATTAATTAAAGCTCCTGCTGTTGCAGGTGTAGGCGATAATCTGAATACCTTTTGTATGATTTTATAATCATTATGATATTCTTCTTGTTCAATATCTTCAACATCAGTTGTTAAAATATCAGTATTATTAGTTAAAATGTGATTCTTTAAATCATTAAAGTAACTTGATAAGCCATTTGGAAGGTCACCTTCTTTATGAAGTTTATCAATATGAGTAAAATAGGATTCGTTTGGATATAGTTTCTGAATATTTAAAGCAATACTATTAACATAAGAATCAACATCTTCAAATCCATCTGGTATTAAATATGGTATTACTTTATCATAGTCATCTAATACTACAGGGAAAATAAGTGTTTTTAATTCATTTAAAGTAAAATCAGGCAGTTTTTCTATATTAGGAATATCCTGATTATTAAAAACAGTTTTAATTTTATCCGAAGTTTCAGCATGATTTTGCGTTACTCCTGCCAATTCAAATAGAGTTAAATCTATATTAATATTTGATAAACGAAGTGATGCATCAGTTATTAAAGTTTGATCTTTTAGCATCGCTTTTAAAGTGATTAAATCCCCATTGTATATAGTTAACAACTTCGCAATTTTTATTTTATCTGAATCAGAAGCATATTTTGGATGATTTGAATCATATGTTACAAATTTTGACGAAATTAAGTTATTACTTTGTGTACTATCACCTATTAATAGTGGTTGATTTAATATATAATTAGCATGCAAATCTTTAATTATATTAAACAAACTTGAATATCCTCCTGTAGGATTTTCTGTTGTAATTGGACTTAATGTTGAAATATAATGATGATTAAGAGCATTAATTATTACAGAACTGAAAAATCCTGTATTACTATCATTATCATATAATAGTATGATTCCTGTACGAACAGAGTTTTCCAAATCATTAAAGTATTTAACAAAATCTTCTGTTGATAGATTATCGTCTGGCATTAAGGCGCTTGGTAAGTTCGTGGGATAATTTTGATAAAGAAATGCAAAAAATAATTGAGGTGAAATTAAAGGAGTACCAATATTTAAGCTAATTCTTTTTGCTAAAATACACTTTATTAAATTATCAGTTGTTATGTTATAATATTTTGAAATTGATTCAATTATTTTTTTAAATATGATATCACAAGATAAACCTGTAAAATCATCTGAATAATCATCTGAATAATCTTCATTGAAGCTACTTATTTTAAAACTATTTTCTGTTAGGAATTTATTTAATTGATTC
This sequence comes from uncultured Bacteroidales bacterium, assembly GCA_903936865.1. Lineage (GTDB taxonomy): Bacteria > Bacteroidota > Bacteroidia > Bacteroidales > JACABE01 > JACABE01. The sequence continues at coordinate 11,285 of CAIZXK010000468.1, forward strand.
TGATAATCAGTACCTATATATGAGTTGATACAACCGGATATTTCTTCATAGATTGGTTCATCTAAATAAACCAGCTTATCTGAAGAAATATCAAAATTAATATCTTCTCCAATTGTTTCTATATAAACTGTTGGAGGAGGTGTTATATCTCTGATTTCCTGGTTAGATCCGACTGTTTGGTATAGATTTAATTGTATTTTAAATACTCCGGAATTACTTCTTCTTTTGTAAGATCCTGTTGTACTATCTAAAGTTAAATAAGGTACATAAATTGAATAGAAGCCTTCATCTGTGGATTTTACACCTATATTATCAATAGCAATACCATCTATAAATGCTTTAACAATTACATTACTGATTGGTGTACCATAATTATCAGTGATAATACCATAAATCCGACTATATTTTGATAACTTTAAGTTGATTTTATCAATAAGTTCCTGACTAAGCATTCCTGTCTGATTTATGTTATAACTTGCCTGTAAATTTATAACTGTATCCTGAGTTTTGTCTCCATATATTGCTATACTTTTTTCAGTATCATCTATGGTATTTTGAGGGTTTAAAACTGATAAAACTTGATGTAATATTGAAACATGCTCCGGATTTGTTACAGAAAAATCTGATGGGATTAATTTTGATTTCATTGTTATATATTTTTTTAAGTTATTGATATTGTGTTTAAAATGCAATTGTGTTTAAAATCTGGTTTATAGTCTTTATACAGCTTCGCCCCGTCAGTTACATACGACATATAATTAGGCATTGCGATATCCGACAAATTTGGACAACGTTGCCATCCTCTTCTGTCGGACTATGATTTTATTTGGTTTAGAATTTTCTTTAAGAAAATAAAGAAGCAAATATAATTTAGCAAAATGACGAATGCAAGCTTATAGATGCTCAATAAGCCGGTTTGTGGTCAAAATCAGAAAATAATTGAGTTAAAGTGCAATATAACAACATAATGTAACATTTGAAAGGACATCAAACAAAGCCAAAATGTGGTCAAATAATATTTAATATGAAATGTGTTCAGAATTAATAGTAGGCTTACATATTAATTTCTTTTGAACTTCCTTTTTGCCAAATTGCCGATTTTACTCCTTTGGTATTCTATCCTTCAAACCAATCTCTTATATCATGATCAGTAAATCTCACCGGATTCCAAGCACAATAAGCATAAGGGCTAATATTCGGATACTTATCCGCCATTGGATCCTCACTCAGCCAAAAACTAAAATCACTTGCTAAGTAACGTGCTCCAAAGTAAGAGTATGAAGTTTCTTCATCTTTTTCTTTTGCACTAAACTTATAAGGCGTAAAGTAATTGGCAGTAGCACGTTGTTCTACAAACAACTCAC
>CAIZXK010000469.1 GCA_903936865.1 uncultured Bacteroidales bacterium
AGCAGAGTAAATGCTGATGTTTGAAATAATTACAGAATAATTTATAAAACCTGTCTGTTCAAATCCAACATGGGAAAAAGTTATATTTTGCAATATATTTCCAATTGTTTTTAAATAAAACTGAGGAAAAAAAGCTACACTCAGCATAGCAATAATTATTAAATATTGTGGATAAAGCATCCTAAGAGAAACTTCTTTAGGTTTATGCGCTAATTTTTCACGTTCATTTCCTAAAAATATGGTTCCGAAAGCTTTGGTAAATGTTAGAATTGAAATTCCTCCAATTACGCTGATGCCGGCAAATGTTAGAATAAGCAAACTAAGTTCATTTAAGTTGTTTGTTTTCATTCCTTCTAATAATCCACTGTAAATTATAAATTCCGAAACAAATCCATTGAAAGGAGGAATTCCACCAATGGCAATAGCCCCAATCAGAAATATAACCGCAGTTTTAGGCATGGATTTTATCAAACCTCCCAAACGTTCCATATTTCGTGTATGTGTTTGCTGATATACCGATCCGGCAGAAAAGAAAAGCAAGGATTTAAATAAAGAATGATTCAACACATGTAACAAAGCCCCACCAAAACCCAAATAATAAAGCATTGGATTATTATTTCCCAATCCCATCATACCAATTCCGATTCCGATTCCGATTAAACCTATATTTTCTATAGTACAATATGCGAGCATCTTCTTAAAATCGCGATGAACTGCCGCATTTATGATTCCATACAAACCAGTTAATACTGAAATTGAAACAACGATTTCGCCAAGCAATAGAAAATCTGTTTTTAAAAAAGTTATTATTCTTATAATTCCATAAATTCCCATTTTTACAATTACTCCCGACATTACACCCGAAATATGCGAAGGAGCTGCAGGATGAGCATGAGGTAGCCAACTGTGCAAAGGAATAAAACCTGCTTTTAAACCAAAACCTGCAAAGAAAATTAGAAAAAGGTAAATGTTTGCATTTGTATTAAAATAGGTATTAAGTGCATCAAATGTTAAGGATGACGTTTGTGAATAAACCCAGATAAAACCAATAGTAAGTAATACAACACTGATGTGCATCTGAACAAAATAATTAATACCTGCCTTTATTGTTCTGGAATTGTGAGAGTCGAAAATTACTAATAACATTGATGATAACGACATAATTTCCCACGCAATAATGAATGCCAGACTATGTTGCAACATACAAACCCAATTCATTGAAAGTTGAAACAATATAAACAAAATCCAATGTAAATTTATTTTTGAATTAGTTGAAGAATAAGCTTTTAAATAGCCACCACCATAAATTACACCTGTTACAGCAGTAAAATTGATAATTAGAATAAACCATGCTGATAAACCATCAATTCTGATGGGAATGTTACCCATAAAACTTCCTGCATTCAGGCTAAATTCAACTATGTTGCCATAAAGAGCAGGAAAACTTAGCCAGCTAAAAAGTAATGCATTAAGTAAAACAGTAGTAGCAGCCAAATTTGCTTTAAGCCTTAATGGACTGAAAAATAGGGCGGTAAAAGCAAAAAGTGTGATTCCTAAAGATAAGTTTATTGTTAAATCAAATCCAATCATTTCTTTTTAAATAATGTAAATCAAGGCAGTAAAAGTACTTTTGTGCTCAACTTTTTAATTTATTTAAGAACCTTGATTTATAATTAGTTCATTATATAATCTTGGTAAAAATCAATATCATTTGATAATTAGAAAGAGGATGCAAATTTACGGAATTTTTTCAAATTTTGAATTTCTTTGTTTTAATGATATATTAAATATTGATAATAAATATATTAGAGCTGAAATTTGAATTTTATCGTTAATTTTTTTTTTGCTTATTGTGTTTAGTTTGCTTTTTTCTCTTTAAAATACTTCAATTCAAGATGTTCTCCATCAAAAACAATATAAGAAAAGCATTTTATCCAATCACCGATATTTAAATATCTTGAATTTTCAGTAATTTTAATATCCAAAGGCAAATGTCGATGTCCGAAAATGAAGAAATCAAAATTTTCTTTTTTTAGAAGTTCCTTTGCATATAAAATTAATCTTTCATTTTCTTCGCCCATAAATATTTCGTCTGTATTTCCATTGGCAACACGGCTTTTGCGAGAAAAGTAAAGTGCTAGTCCAATTCCGAAATTTGGGTGCATGCGTGCAAAAAGCCATTGATTAAAACGGTTTGAAAAAACTTTCTTTAGAAACTTATATCCTTTATCATCTGGTCCCAAACCATCACCATGTGCTATATAGAATTTGAAATTATTGTATGTTCTTACAATTGGTTCCTTATACATGGTAACATTCAATTCCTTACTAAAATAGTCATAAACCCACATATCGTGGTTTCCTGTAAAATAATTAAGTTTAATTCCGGAATCCGAAAGTTCCGCCAATTTCCCTAAAAGTCTCACAAATCCTTTTGGTACAACTGTTTTGTATTCAAACCAGAAATCAAAAATATCGCCAAGAAGATAAATTTCTTCAGCATCGGTTTTAATTTCATCTAAAAACTTCACTAATAGCTTTTCTCTTATAAGACTGCTGTCATAATCGGGTACACCCAAATGACAATCAGATACAAAATATATTTTTTTTCTGTTTTCCAAATTTTCTCTAATTAAACTTTTTCAACTATTTATTTTAATCAAACAACAGATTGCACTGGTCTGTTTATAATTTATTTAATTCTTTTCCGATAATTCCTTTTCCAGTTCCAACATTTTTTTCTGTTTTATTCTTTTTGCAAAATTAAGTGAATGCGAATTATTGGGTAATGCTTTTGAAATGTCATTACTTACTTTCTCAAACAGTTTGAAATCTGTAGTTTCCCTTAATACAGCTTCTCTTCCAAGTGGCAAATATAAAACAATTAATGCAGCTAAAGAAGAACTGTTTTTTTCAACAAATTCTTTTTGTAAAAAGTATTGTTTTTTTGATGTGTTAAAAAAAACAGTATCAAGTTGTTGCTTAATCTCTATTCTGTTGGGTTTATTAATAGCTGTTTCCCAAACCTTTCCAATCGAATCGAGTATGTTTTGATTTTTTTGCAAGATGGTATTAAATTCGCACAACAACTTGCTTTCTTCTGAACCTTGAATTGAGTATTTTTTTTCAAATTGCTCAAAGTCAGTTTCAATATGAATTGTGTCCTCTTTATCAGCAATAATAGTAATATAATGGTTATCATCTTTCTGTAAAAGGAAAATGCTTTTTTCTTCTGCTTTTCGTAAAAATGAAAACGAACCGTCTTCTTTAATATATACAGAATCAACTATTTGTTTGTTATTATAGTTAAGAATTTGCAGAATTAGTTGCTTTTCATTTCCATTTATAATTTTCCCTTGTATTAAAATTGAATCTTTTGCTATTTCTTTTTTCTTATTAATGCATGAAATAAAGGAAATTATCATCAAAATAAAAAGGAAAAATCTGTTCATTTTTGCTGTTTTTTGCAAAGATAATAAAACCAAGAATATCAAAATACGAATTTAAGTCAGTTGTTTTAAGTTTTTAAATTTTACTAAAATATTTTTCAGTAAAAGCAATGGACATTTATTTTATTTTCATAATATTGCAAAAAGAAAATACAACATTAAAATGCATTTAAAATATTTATTATCAGTAATATTATTTGTTTCTTTTATTAATGTTTCCGGTCAGGAAGTTTCTGTAGAAGGTACTTATAACGGTAAAAACTTATTTATCAGTAATCCGGGTGTTGGAAACGGATTTTGTGTTACTGAAGTATGGGTAAATGGTAAAAAAACACGCGACGAATTGAATTCCAACAGTTTTGAAATAGATTTCCTGCAAATGGGTATTGAAATCGGAAGTAACATTTATATCAGAATTTTTCATAGAAATGGATGCCAGCCAATTGTTGTAAATCCAGATGTAATTCATGAGAAATTTGATTTTTCGTTTAATAATTTAAAGGTTAATCGCAAAGGATTTCTTGTATGGGATATAAAAGGAAACTGTGGAGAAGGTATTTTTACCATCGAACAATTCCGTTGGAAAAAATGGGTTAAGGCGGGTGAAATTAAATCGAAAGATACCACCGGATTTAATAGCTATGCTCTTGAAATTAACCCAAATACAGGTCAAAATTCATTCAGGATAAAGTTTAAAGATGAAAAAAGCAAGGAAACTACTTCAAAGGAAATAAAATATACCCAACCCGGAAAAGAAATAATGATTGTAACTGAAAAAGTAAAGGATCGTATTGCATTTACAGCTACCACCATGTATGAAATAGTTGACGAAGCAGGTAACCTTATTACAACAGGAACTGAAAAATATATCGATACTTCAGAACTTCCCAAGGGTAAATATTATATAAATTACGATAATAAAGCTGAGGTATTCAGCAAGAAATAGATAGTTGTTTTCAGTTAATTATTACCAAAAACCTTAACACTTTAGTTTAGGATAATAGCTGATTTTATTAAAATTGTCATCAACTCAAATCAAAAAACAATGCAAAAATGAAAGTCATAAAGCGAACAATTCTGATAATTTTAGTACTTACAATAATTGGAATTTTGTTTCGTGGCTGGTTTTACAGGCATTTAGTTACATATAAATCTATTGGATATCGACAAAATTATTTAATTAAAAATGATAAACTTATTGACTGTATTGAAATTAATGTTAAAGATAAAACAGACCTTGATGTGAAAGAGGTAATTAAAGTTGGGCTTATTATAACTTCACAACAATTAAGTTTTACAACTACTAAAACTGAACAAGATCCAAACAAGCTTATTTGTTCAAAAGCAGCAAATTGTGTTGGCTATGCTTCTTTCTTTACGACTACATGCAACTATCTTTTAAAAAAATACAATCTAAATCACAATTGGACTTCAAAATTGCAAATAGGACAGCTATATTTTCTTGGAATAAACATTCACAAATACTTTAATTCTCCTTTTTTTAAAGACCATGACTTTGTAACAATTGAAAATAAAACGACAGGAGAAATAATTGCTGTTGACCCAACACTTTCTGATTATTTTTATATCGACTTCGTAACGTTTTCTAAATGAAGATATATCGATGAAAGAGAGATTATATAGTATTTACAAAACTAGGTTATAATTTCTCCAAAATCTTCAAATTTCATAATAAAAAAGAAGAATTTTATAAACAAAAAAGCTTTTATTTTATTAATATTGCACAAAATAATATCACTAAAAATGAGAAAATTCTATTTAACATTAATTGCTTTATTTTTTATAGTTAGTATTAAAGCTCAAATAAATAATGATAAAGCTGAAATTATTGTCTGTTCGGAGTTTCATATAACAAAAAGATTAAGTGAAATTGCGGAGAATCTGCCTGAATATCAAAAGGTTTTTAATCAACCAAGAAAAGAATCAGAAGATAAAAAGAACCGTAAAGCTTATATGGGAAAAAGTAATGTAAATTCATTGCCATTAAAAGAAGATCCAATAGCTCAAAAAACAATGGGAAGCCGTCAGTCACAGACATTGCTTGCCAGTTGGGAAGGACTTTCAGGTTTAAGTTATCCTCCGGATCCTTCTGGTGCAGCTGGTCCAAATCATTATGTTCAGGCTGTTAATTCATCCTATCAGATTTTCTCAAAAACAGGAGGAAGTGTAATTGGTGGAGGTCCATTCACATTGGGATCTTTACTGTTTGGTTCAAATGACGGAGATCCTATTGTATTATACGATAAATATGCTGACAGATGGGTGATAACTGAATTTAAAACAGTTGGTAGAAAAGTGTTGTTTGCAATCTCCAAAACATCAGATCCAACAGGTCAATATTATACATATTCATATACATCTCCTCAATTTCCCGATTATCAAAAATTCTCAATTTGGGCAGATGGATATTATATGACTTCCAATCAATCCAATCAGAAAGTTTTTGTTTTTGAAAGAGATTCAATGCTTGCTGGAGTTCCTACATCAAGAGCTTTAAATAAAACTTTTTCGCCTCCTACTGATAATGCTTTTTTCTGTCCTTTGCCTGCTGATGCAGATGGTCAGTTACCTCCTGCCGGTACTCCTTGTTATATATTCTCCTATGAAGATGATGGATGGGGAAGCGGTTATGTTGACAGAATAAATATTTATAAAATGAGTGTAGTGTGGGGCACAACTCCAACTGCAACTATCGCTGTTGAAGCTCAGCTGCCAACTCAACCCTTCGACGCCTCTTACAATCAAAACTGGGATGATATATCACAGCCTGTTACAACTACAAAGCTTGATGGTATTGGAGGTGTATTTACATACAGAGCTCAATACCGTCGTTGGACTGGTTATAATTCTGTTGTATTAAATAATCCGGTAATGGTGAATACGACTACCGGACAACGGAGTATTCGCTGGTACGAATTACGACAAAACTCAACTACCAATCAATGGAGTATTTATCAGCAGAGTACGTATGCTCCAGATGACTTAAACCGTTGGGTTGGAAGTATCGCCATGGACGATAATGGTTCTATCAGTCTTGCTTATTCTGTTTCCAATTCTAATGTATATCCTGGTTTAAGATATACTGGAAGATTGGCAACAGACAGCCTTAATACGATGACTTTTGCTGAACAAATAGTAGCAGTTGGCAATTCTGCACAAACTTCAAATAACAGATATGGTGATTATTCCCATACTGCGCTCGATCCAGTTGATGGTACTATTTTTTGGCATACTGGTGAATACATTTTAAATGGTGAACCAGCAACTAAAATATACTCATTCAAATTTCCTGCAAGTACTGTAGGTATAAAGGAAAGTAGCAATTCTTTATCATTTATAGCTTCTAATCATGGTGATGAAATTAGGATTAATATCATGAATTTACCAAATAATAAAGAATTGGTTATTGATTTGTTTGATATAAATGGTCGTTTTGTAAATGGTAAAAAAATAAATCCAACTGAAAATACAGTTGAAACTTCATTTAGTAATCAAGGTTTAGCCAAAGGAACTTATTTGGTTAGAATTGGAAATAACAATACGAATTTTCAAAAAGTAACAAAAGTAATAATTCCATAAGTAATTATTATGTTATAAGTTACAGCTTTTGTTGTTAACAGCTGAAAATATCAGATTTTACATAACTCTATGTGATTTAGAATTATAGTTAATTATTTAGTTTAGTGATTTTTATAGTGTACCCAAAGTTGGTTTTGTTTATTAACTTTGGGTATGTTTTTTCTTTCTTAATTAAAAAAAGTATGCGAAAATTAATTTTCTTTTTTGGATTTATTGTATTGTTTTCATGCAAATCCTCAAAAAATGTGGATGTAAATAGCATTTCGTCAGATGTTTCAAAAGGTAAATACATCGGAAATGTTTCTCATCAGTTTAAGGATAATGGTTGTAAAACTGTTATAATTATTAAAAGGGAAAATCAGGATAAACCGTTAATATTAATTCCAATTAATGATTTTCCGTTAGGTTTTGACAAAGACAAATTGAAAATTTCCTTTGATTATTTACCTTTAAAGGTTAAAAATCCAGAAGGATGTAATATGGGAATTCCTATTGAAATAAGGAATATTGCTATTGAAAAATAAATAATTGTAGTTTTTTATAATTCCGGATTTTTTATTACAAGGATTTTATCAACTCGGTTTCTGTCCATATCCATAATTTCAAATTTCAGATTTTTATATGAAAATGTATCACCTTCTTTAGGAATACTTTCAAGAAAATGCAATGCCAAACCACCAAGTGTGCTAAAACCTGAATTTTCAATATCTTCATAAAGATATATATTCATTTCATCCATAAAATCGTCTATAAGCATGCTTCCATCAACCAAATAGCTGCCGTCCTGACGAAGTACTATCGGATGCTGATCGTCTTCATTTTCTTCGAGAATATCTCCAAAAATACTTTCAGTTAAATCGTGTAACGTAATAATACCTTCAATACTTCCATATTCATTTATTACAACACAAAAATTGGTTTTCTGGGATTTTATTACTTCCAGTATTTGATTTGCAGTAAGGTTTTCGGGAATATATACAGGAGTTTGTGCTATAGTCTGTAAATCGAAATGTTCTTCGGAAAAAATTAAAAGAATAATATCCTTAACTGAAACTATTCCTAAAATTTCATCAATATTGTCATTGCAAAGTAAATATTTACTGAAATGGTTTTCCTTTATTTTTTTAAGAACTTCATCCTTGCTATCATTCAGATCAATATAAGCAACTTCAGTACGGTGAACCATTAATTCTGAAGCTTTCTTATCAGTAAACCTAAATACATCCTTTATCATTTCCGTTTCTTCCTTATCCAAAATTCCTTGTTCAGAACTTTGGTTAAGAAAAAACTTAAGTTCTTCTTCTGTAATTGGTCGGTTTTCACCGGTTTTAATTCCTAAGGTTTTATTAATCAGTTTTGTTGAAATACTAAGTAAGAAAACAAAAGGGAAAGTAATTTTGGTTAATATTTGCATAAAAACCACCAGATTTACAGATATTTTTTCCGGATTATTCAATGCTAATGATTTGGGAACCAATTCTCCGATTATTAATGAGAAATAGGTTATAATCGCAACAACTGTTACAAAAGCAAATTGATGGGCATAACTTGCAAACCATGAAATATTTTGAAAGAAAGGAGTAAGATCATCTGCCAGGGCAATTCCTCCAAAGGCACCAGTTATAATCCCAATTAATGTTATTCCGATTTGGATTGTTGATAATATTTTTTCAGGTTCGTTAAGTTGCTTTAACACCTCTTTTGCATTATTATTTCCTTTATGTGCTAAAGTTTCAAGTCTGGCTTTACTTGATGATACCAAAGCAATTTCGTACATTGAAAATAATCCGTTGACAATCAATAATAAAAAAAGGATTAAAATTTCCATTTTATTTTTTAAAATTTTTGGTAAAAATAAGCATTTTTTGTATCAATGAGTTAATTTTAAATCAAAACATTTTTAAAGATTTCTTATCTTTGCAGCAATTTGGCTCCGTAGTTCAATTGGATAGAATGTCAGATTCCGGTTCTGATGGTTGGGGGTTCGAATCCCTTCGGAGTCACTTATTTGTAAATAAAACGCTGTAAAATAATAGTTTATGGCGTTTTTTGTTTGGAAAACAATGATAAAAGATTTCATAAGTTCAGGAATTCAATCCAAAAGATTATAACATCTCACATTTAATCAGTTGTTTTTTGATTTTAAGCCAATTGTTTTAAGTACAATTATTCAATTTTCGAATGATATTGTATTAATAAATGTTTTAATATGAGAAAGTTGATAGTTTTTTGTAAATTTTCCTTTTATTTCAGATGATATATTTTTTTCATGTCTTTTGTATTGAAAATAAAAATGCTTAAAAGATTCAGTATAGCTACAAATCCTAAAATTATCGCCATTCTAATCCAATTTTCATTTGTCTCAATCCTGATATTTATAAGGAGTATCATTGTTCTAATC
>CAIZXK010000470.1 GCA_903936865.1 uncultured Bacteroidales bacterium
ATTTAATTCCTTGATAAAAAAAACAAAAGTTATATTTGTTTAATGTCCAAAAATATTAGTTAATATTATAACTTACAGCCTTTATATGTTTTAATTATCTGCTGATAAGCTGTCGTTGTTTTCAATAGAATGAGACAAGTAGTATTGTAAAACTTCAACATACTAAGAGCTGGTTTATAACTATATACATTTAAAATAATTTTGTCAAATCTTAGTGTAGCGAAACAAATCTCCAACAAAAATAATAAAACATTTCTATTTTTTAGACATGTTCTAATACAGATAATTATAAAATTATACCGAAAGCGACAAAATGTCGTTTTCGGTGATTTTGTTTTTCTTTATATTTGATAAACTTCAGCCTTTGGCCATTTGGCCAAGGCTATCTAATTCATTGTCAATTACTTTAATTTAGCTTCTAATAGTGTGATTACTTCACTATGTCAGCTAATTATTTGTAGGGCAGGATGCTCGATTGTATGCTGCTATTTTGATATTTTATTCATTTATTAAAGTTTTACTTACTCGCCATCCTTTTGATTTTGCGATGCTTTGTCGACAATTATTAGTACCTGCATTATCAGCAATGAATATTACTTTCGATTCCTTATCAATGATTTTATCATGCAGCATAGTAAATATATTATTTAAAGCTGTAAAACTAAATTTATTACTTTCAATACTCAAAATCACTAGTGTTTCATTTTTACTTACGTCCAAACTTGTCAAATGATTATTATCATATACCAACGTTGTAAGTACAGTATTTTTGCTAACATCTGTGGAATTTAATTTATTAGAGCCACAATACAAATATTTCAGTTTTCCGTTGTTTCTTAATTCCAAAAAAGTCAATTGATTATACGTGCAATTTAATTCCTCCAATAATTTTAAATTGCTTATATTGAGAATTTTCAGCTGATTTCCTCCACATCCTAACTCTATCAGTTTATTATTTTTGGTCAAATCCAAATAAGTTAATTGATTATCATAGCACAACAATTTTTTCAATTCAATATTATTATCAATTTTCAATGATGATAATTGGTTTCTGCCACAAACTAATTCTGTCAGTTTGTTATTTTTACTTACATCCAAATTGGTAAGTTGATTGTCCGAACATGATAACAGAACCATCTCTTTACAATCCTTCACATTTAAAAATAACAGGTGATTATTAATACAAAACAAATCAACTAAAAGCTTATTATTACTCAGATTTAAAGTTGTTAAACGATTTTCGTGACAAGTTAATCTTTTAAGTGCTTTGTTTTTTCCTAAATCCAAAGAAGTTAAACTATTCCAACCGCATATCAAAGTCTCTAAAGATTTATTATCACTTACATCCAAATGCGTTAACTTACAATAGGAACAATCCAAAAATGTTATTGTATCACCAATAATAGTTATTGTGTAGGTAGTTGTGTCGCTATATTTATGTTTGTGGTGTGACCTATTAGGTATAAGATTTACTGAATCACTTGGAGTTCCATCACCCCAATTTATGACCGCATTACCAGTACCTTCCAATGAAATACGAATATCGTCACCTACCACTGATGTAATCATTGTCATAGTAGTTAGTTTCTGTGTTTTCTCTTTCTCTTTTTTTGAAGAATTGCATCCTACGAGAGATATTAAAACTACTATAATTATGAAAATAATATTTTTCATTTTGACTTTATTTTTTTCAATGTCGTTTTAGTTGACGTTGCTCCTTATGGTTGCATACAATCGAGTAACGCAAGGGGATTCCACCCTCACGTTTTCATTGAACCGTACTAGTACTATTGTAACACAGTTTTACATATCTCCAACAAAAAAATAAAAACACTTGTTTTTAATATGTTCTAATACTGATAATTACAATATAATACCGAAAGCGACAAAATGTCGTTTTCGGTGATTTGGGTTTCTTTATACTTATTATTTGGTTTCTTATATAAACTTCAGCCTTAGACCAATTGGTCTAAGGTTAATCAATTCAGTATCAAATATTTTGATTAAACAAATAAAAGTGCGATTATTAAATCATGTCAGCTAATTACTGGCAGGGCAGGATGCTCGATAGACTGCTTTTCTGCTGTTCGTCCTAAAATGTGTCATTTCCATTTAGCACTTCGCTTTTTTTGAAGTCACTGCCAAGTTACTTGTAATAATTTTTAAAACTTTTGTCGCTATTCGTTTTTCTATTTGAGTCGTAATGATATTTATTTCGCTGTCCGAAAGCAATACAGGATACTTGCCTTTTACTTTTCCTACTATTTTATTCAGAAGGTCGTTTGAAAATTTGTCAAACGGAATTGAAACTCTTTCGTTGTTTTCGTCTAATGGAAGAAATGAAAAGTCAGTTTTATTTTTTTGCCATAAATCTGCTTCGTATGTATGAGAAACTGTGGCATGGCTACCATGAAAAGGAAATCTAAAATGTCGTCTCCATAAAATGGACTTGTTGTCATGAAAGTGTTTTTGATATTTAACTGGAAGTTTTAAGTTTGGCTTGTTTTCCCAAGGTTGAACACCGCCAATAAGAAAAACTGTGTCAATGGTCAGAAATCCTTTGTCTGCTTGTTGCCCGCTAACAAAAAATATTTTTGAACCTGCTTGCAAATAGTTGTTGTCCTGTCTAAAATTTCGTCTAAGTTGTGAGGCATGGCAATATGAATAAAGCCAAGGGTCGTTAAAAACAAATGGGTCTTCGTTACCAATTCCAATTCTGTCAACATAAATATTTCCGTTCCAGTTTTTTAAAATTTGGTCATGAACCATTACTGTTGCTTGAACTGTAGTTTGCTGTCTAGCATGGTCAGGATGAAAAATTATGTAATGTGCTTTGTTCATTTATTTTAAATTTATTTAGGTCAATTTTTTTTCTTCTTTTAGAAATTATTTACGAAATTCTTTTACAATTTCCTCAATTTGCAAATATTCATTCTAGTGTTGATGTATTTCAGTATTTTAATATATTTTCTTAAGTCTGATTGGTTTATTTAAATGTTCTGTATCAGAATATTTTTTTGCATTTTTAACTGCATTAATAGCTCTAATGGTCTTCCAAATTAAATGATGTGCCAATTTAGGATTAACAAATGTAGTTATTAAGTCAGATGGTTTCATCCCTTTTTTGATAGTAAACCATCCTTCATTGATTCGAATAACTGTGAGAATAGTGTCCTCTGTAATAATCATTCCAGCTTCAACTGATTTTTGAAACTCATTTGATAGTTCAACCATGTTATTAATAATTGAAGTATACAATTCTTCTGAAGTTGTAAATGATTCAATTTTCTTTTCAATATCACCTTTAATTTTCAACCTAGTTTTTCGTTTAATCTCCATATTGTTTTTAAAACTATCAATGAGTTTATGTTTAAGAAGCGAATTAGTGTCTGACAGCTCTAAATTGTCAAATGAAATGAACCCTATATCATTATCATATTTAGTTTTTAATTCTTCTATGTTAATAGGCTGCAAAACTTTATTCAGCAATGCAAGTGAAAAGGAAGAAACGTATACTTCTAATAGTAATTTATCAATACAAACTATTCTGATTTGTGGTTTATCATTCGGGTTATCTGCGTTTTTAGTAACATGGAAATTAATATCAGGATTATTGTCGTTGAATGAAATTGTAAAATGAATATCTTTAGGTAATCCGTTAAATCCAAATGAAACTAAGTATGGTTTGAACTGCACCCAAAAGATGTCGTTAATTGAAATGTAATCAATGGGTTTTAAGGTCATTTCCTGTTGTTTGTTTGAGGTTAAATTGTCGTCAATTGCTAGCCATTTATATTTTTGCAGCTAGGATGCCGTATTTTATTCAGTGTCATTCGTTATATAATTTATAAATTTTTTTCCTAATGGGGTTGTCCCACTATTAAACATTCCATCTTGTGAAGTTATTGTATTAATTCCAACTATTTTATGAAATCCAGCAGTTTTAGGGTCATCCCAAATTATATTTAATAATTCTTCTAGATTTATTAATTCAGGAAATGCTACATTGATTAATGTATGAATACATCCTCCTATATAATTTGGTTGAAAATATCTGCTTTTTTAAACCAAATTCATGGACTATCAATAAAGTGAAGGATTTTTATATGCCATGTTTTAAACTTGTCCAATTGATTAAAGAAAATCTGACATTTAATATTGTTAGAAGTGTCGCCATAAGCAGTATTAAGAATTGCATTCCTGAATGCTTGTATTTTCTCATGTTCACATGTTTTTAAAGCATAGGTTGTTGCCTGTATAACAACATCAATAAATAGGTCGTTATTTTGTTATTCGTTATAATCTATTTGTTGTTTTTCAAAAAGTTCATCAAGTTTTTCTGCAACTTCATTCATCCATTTAGCACACATTTTTTCGAGAGGTGGTCTAACTACTAAGCCAAGGACTTTAGATGCTAATGAACCAATTACGGGGATAGTTCCAATTACACCTTTTGTAAGTGAATGTGTAACATCCTTTTTGGTTGTTTTATTTATATCTTGATTCATTTTACTTTTTTATAATTTGTTGTTATAATTATTATCCGATTGTAGTAATTATAAATTACTTTACTTTATCTGAATGAATAAAAATTGGGAGATGCAAAATCATATAAAAATAAATACACCAGCTGTTAATTTATATTTGTATAGCAATAGTTCGTTAAATATTAAGTCCCTTTTCTTTCAATTTCTTATAAATGTCTTGAAATTCAACACTTTCATTATATAATTCATGCTGTGGTAGTTTTTTTAAAAATTCAATTAACTCTTGATTTTCATTTGAAATACCTTTTTCTGATAGCATGGAAAATGTTAACATTAATTCAAGTTTAGTATTTAATTTCACCAATACTGGATGGTTATAATCTGCAGGCATTGAATATTCCTCCTCATCTTTAAGAAACTTTTCTATGCCCATCTTTGTACCTAAAATCCATCTTTCTGCATTCTCAAACACACAGTGATTTAAAGTAATGTGATGAAAGAAATTGTCTCGTTGATAAAATACTTGATTTAAAATGCTATTTTCTAATTTAGGCGCAATAAATAAAGCATGTTTTGGGTCTAACGGTATGTATATTGAGTTTTTTGTGTCAAACAAATTGAAGCCTATTCCAAAAGAATTTCTAATTTCCACTGGATTGTCACTGGTGATAAATTCTTGCTCACCAACTAATTCAATTACAACAAGTCCATCTAATGCTTTAAACTGTATGAATTGATTGAGTAGTGCTAGTTGCGTCTTAATATAGTCTATTCGGTTTGTTTCCTTTATTTCGTTTTTTATTTCATTAAATGATTTTCCTTTGGTCAGAATTTTATAACCTAAAAAATCCATTGTATCTGCCTCTGTTTCACTTTTTACTTGGTCAATGAGTTTAGCTGAAAAAGAAACAAATTGGTTAAGTACTTTTGGAGTCCTGAAGTACATACTAAGAGTTGTGAATAGTATAAGTGTTCTTTCTTCTGGTGTAATTATTTCCTTTTTTTCTTCAACGAGTAGTCTGTAAATATCAGGGTATTTGCTTTCTATATTGTCAGAAAAGA
This sequence comes from uncultured Bacteroidales bacterium, assembly GCA_903936865.1. GTDB lineage: Bacteria > Bacteroidota > Bacteroidia > Bacteroidales > JACABE01 > JACABE01. The sequence continues at coordinate 5,550 of CAIZXK010000470.1, forward strand.
AATTTTCAATCTCGTATTTCTGGTCACCTTCTAAATGATTTAATGTATACAAATCCGTTTCCACGCAAATATCAACTACACTTATGTTTGGCTTGAGCTCTTTAGTAAGTTTATTGAAAGTATCTACCAAAAATGTATCGCCATTTTGTGTATGAGCGAATTTCTTTAGATATGTCCGAGGGATAAAGTGCTGATGTTTCTTTTTCATTTTACCATTCTTACTAACGTTTTTTTTATTTTACTAATGTTGTGTTTATTACAACTATTCATTTTTTTATTTTCAGTTAGAAACTTACTTCTAATCGTTAGCATTGGAAGTCAATACTTCAGCTATATAATGGATTGTTGTTAACGTCAGTTCTTCTACAAACCTCTGTTTTTATTAATTTTCACCAAAAATATTGTTTTTTTGCAAACCGTGATGAATAATTGGTCTACTTAGTAATAAACAGCTGTAAATACATGACCTTTATGTAAGAGGCATTATAAGTTATTCTTGTGTGCGATTTACTGGTTGAATAGGTCACTTGATTTAGAGCTAGTTTCATTAGTTTTCAATATTAAATGCCTTTTTGAGTACCCCTTTATTATTATAACCTGCTGCTTTGAATCTAAAATAATCCATAATTGCTAAGGAATCAGCATTTTTTATGTGATTACTCTTTATTAAAGAATAAATTGTTTCCCAAGTATAACGTGAAAAAGTATTATTAGAACTAGGAGCTAAGTGTTTACCAAAATCTGACTCAATATTTAATTCTCTATTGTCTAAAACAAGATTAATCAACTGAAAATTTAAATTTAGCTTTTTAGCAATCCATGTACCTAAAATCCAAAAGCGCATTAATTCATATTTTTGGTCATTAACGATTGATTCATAATTGCTTTTAAATATTTTATTAAATACATTGTCGCCACCAGTAATATATTTTTTTGAATTAAAAATTCTATTTTTTAGTGTTTCACCAGTCCCAGAAGTTTTATTAGTAGAAAAAAACTTAGCTTCGACAAAGAACAAGGTTTTGTTAGTTAAAATTATCATATCAGGTTCTGACCCTTTATCAAATGATTCACCAAATTCTATTCGAGCAGTTTTAAGTAATGACCAAAGTTCATTCTCATTTTGTGAATAAGACCAATAAATTATATCAATTATTTCATGATGATTGTTTGAAATGTCATTCAGTAACAAGGACACTAATTTATTTTTTTCAAGATAACGAAACACGTTCCATGTAAGAGCATCTTCACTATTCTCACTTGACATTCGACATTCTCTTTTTACTTTAAGAATATCTTTAAAAAGAGTTTTATCATCATTATCATACCAAAGCATGTTATCAAAGTATGATTTATAAATAAAAGTTGAAGGTGTGATTTGAATTTTATGTATTGGACATCCGAAGTTTTTGCCTTCATTCCCTGAACGGTGCTTTCTATCAATAATTACATCACAGCCTTTAATAGGACAATCTATTGTCTGGTCTGTTATTTCTAATTTTGTTTTTTAAATCAGTTAATTTGTACATAAATATCTTATTTTGTTTATATGGTGTGAAAATATCTTCAACATTTCGCAATTGATGAAATATGATGGTTTATATAATATTATTATAGTTGCGAAAGTGCAAATTTATAAATATTTGTAAAATGTCAATGTTTATTAATTTAAAAAGGAGAAGAACTTAATCAAACACTACTCAATATCTACCTTTACTTATAAATTTACATAGCAGCACATTTAACATCATTAACTACCCTGATGAGGATTTCTGTTATATTATTACCAGCGTGTCGTAGGTGGTCTTGTTTAGGCTATATTTAATGGTGATTTCATGGCTTATAATTATATATGCCTTGGATAGATTTCGCAGTACAGCGGATTATTTTTATCTACAATAAATGTCATTTATAATTCCATAATAATATAATGCTCCACTACTAAATTAAATATAATATAATTGACCTGAAAGTAATGTGGTGTGTGAGGTTCTTTCTGCCGTTAATGACTGGCAGAACATTTTGCTCTATTTACGGCTGCCATACTTTATCAAAATCAATAGGGGTTTCTAAAATATACTCCATTACTTTGTCTTCAAATAAACCAGAAACAATATATCCTTTTGAAAAGTTTTTCATTTCATAACCATAATTTTGATAAATTGAGTATTCACTTTTTAAGTTTTTAAAATAGATTTCTTTTAAGTCCTCACTGCTTTTTTGCATCCCATGAATAACATCTTCACCCTCATAAATTTGAATTTTACTTTTCAAAGTGTGAACAACTGTATCGTTAAATACAAAACTAATTTGAATACATACACCAAAATTAGCATCAAACTTTTCAAACACAGAATATTTCTCTTGAACTGAATTGAAAAAATCCTGTAAATCTATTTCTGCTTGATCATGAGAAATATAGTTCTTTCCCTTACTATCAAGGAATATGTCAATGTAATTTTGATAAAAGCGAAAACATTTTTCTCTTGCAATTATTGGATTTTCGTCTCTAAATTCTTCATATAAAACAATAGAGTTTTCTGCAATGTCTTTTGAACGATATGCCTCTCCTCTGATAATATAAAACATAACTATTAGCTGTTTGATTTTGATTTTAACCAGTTTTCAAAATAGACTCTATCATTATTATTTTCTTTTTCAAACCATTCACAACACAGATAATATTCTTCGTTATTGGCAAAAATAGTGTCTTTCCAATAATGTAATGGTTTGTCATTTCGACTTACTACTTTTTTAAGTAATGGATATTGTATGCCAAATGTTATTTTTGAATATTCTGGATCTTGAAAATCCATAATTTCTTCATCGGAAATTTTATACTGCTCAAATAAAAAAATAAGATTGCGTTTAACATATGCTCCAACTTTTTCTGATTTATTATTAAGTAATTCAATAATTTTACTTGCAGTCTCTCGTTTTTCGGGTTCGATATGGGTGTTTTCTTTTGTAGCTTCAACTGCCTTTAAAATTAAATCTTCATTTTCTTCCCAAAAACGAATTAAAAGTTCATTTTCCTTGTTTGAAATAGCCATATACTTATAATTGTTTTGTTTGATATTAACTGGAGTGCTAAGCGCTTTAAGATAATCATGTAAAATAAATTCTATATTTTTATTGACCCCCTCACTTAATATAGGTTCAATAATTTTATCTACGATTATTTGATAATTAATCTGAATGAATTTCTTACAACAACACTCTGGTTCTATTAACTTTTCTAATTCCAAAGATGAAATTGGAGTTAGATATAGAAATATTTTTTCTGAATTTTTTTTGATTTTTGAAAAATGATCGTGATATTTTTGAGTCTGATCATCATGCTCATTGCTATACACCTTATTTTCAATGATCAACTCGATGTTAAAATTGCCGATTGTTATTTCAACATAAAGGTCTACTAAACCTCGATTAACACTGTAATTTTCGGTTGTATTCCAGTAATCAATTTCATAGTTTCCAATAATCAAAAGTTGCTGTAATTCATCATTTAAGGTATCGGTATTTAATTTAGTGACAATTATATCTAACAATTTTTTTAATGCTGGTTTTGCAATAACCGTCTTTGTATTAAAAAGCCATTTTAAAAAAGATGTATGTCTAATTTCCTTTCTGTTAATACCATAAATCTCCATTAAAGAGTTTGTTGTATAATATTGCCTCAGTCTTTGCGTGGTTGAACTATTTTTAAATTGAACAATTCTATCAATTATTTCATTCATAATTTACTGGTTGTTTATTTTTTATATTTTGTGTAACGTTATAGTGTTTTTTATTCATCATTCCAATGCAAATATAAATATAAAAGTCGATAAATTATCAATTTGGTTATGAAATATTAAAGGTAATGATGGAATGATAAATATAACCCCAAGTATTTGTATTGCATAAGCTGAGCATACTAAGCAGAAAATTGCTACACATTTTAATGAACCGCTATATAAGTGAGCCATAAAACAGTGGTGTTATGGACTATCATGTCAGCTAATTACTGGCAGGGCAGTGTACTCGATTAGCGTTTCGTTTTTTATATTGATTTCTGTATTACCCAATTTGTCAATCCTGCTGATAATGTAAGATTTGCTACTTCCTCAGTCAAATACAATTTTATTTTTTCTTCCTCATTTTTGAAATTTATTAAGTCTTTTTTAGGAGAACTAACAATGAAGAAAAATTTATCATAGTTTGGCATACTTTTAAATCGCTCCTGATAATTTTTAAATGAGTTTAAATCAGCACCTGTTTTTATTTGAACAACAGCTCTTTCTCCTGTTACAGGAGATAATAATTCTAAATCTAAAGTTTTCAAGTCTTTACCCAAGACACTCACTCTTTGCCATCCCATTTGTCTAAAAATTAAGTCAACTAATATTTCAAAATCTTGCCATTGGAGATGTTCAATTAATTTTGCGAGTTTTGTTTTTAAATTAGTTAGTGCGATTTTAACTTCTTTGATTTCTTGTTTTTCCTTCCCTTTAAGTTTGTTAAGAACATATTCTCTCTCATTAATATTACATATTGTACCTTGATAACCGTGAGTTTTTAAAAGTTTACCACTTAAATTGCTTGTTAATAATAAATTGCCTAATATGTCTGAATCAAACCATTTTCCAATTGTTGGTCTGGTTTTAGTATTATCTTCATTAACGATAATGTCAAGCTTTGAAAAACACCACCATAGTTTATTGTCACTAAAGGTTACCCAAAGTGTATCTTCACTTTCTGTATAAAACTGCTTAATTTGGTTTATGTGATTGGTGGCAACTTGCTTTATTGTTTTTTCTTCATTAATGAAAAAATCTTGAACTCTTTGCCATTGGTTTTTAATACATAATTCATGATTGACTGTTCTATAATCAAGTTTAATGTAATTGTTTTCAAAGCATTCTTGAGCAAATTCATTTCCTTTGCCAAGCTTTATAAACAATATTTTGGAAACTCGATTTAGTTTTTGAGCGGTGGCTTCATTGATGTAATTTGACATATGAGAATTATTTAAAATAGTTTCAACCGTTTTCAATATTTTTAAAATGGTACCATCTGAGAATTTACTAATCAAATAGCCGTCACAATATTTATCATTGCGTACTATTGCGTATATGAGTTTGCTTAAAATATCCAGGTCATATTTTTCATAAGAAACTTCTGTTTCGCTTTCAATAATTAATCTACCTAATTCCCAATGCATCCAATCAAAATCGTAAGTAATAATATTTTTATAAGCACGATGAAAAAATTCATCAACAACTCGCGAATTTTTAAAACCATGATAAATTGAGAAATTTTCAGTCACTTTTGTTGAATCAATATATTCACCAAAATTTTTGGTCCTTTCAATTATTGGAATTAATTCAACTAGAGGTTTCCAATTTTCTTTTGATATCTGTCTATTTTGCATATTTTAAATTCTTGTTATTTGGATTTGTAAAATGAACGCTAATCGAGTCACGCAAAGGAATTCCCCATAGCGTTGTACGGAACCGTGCTAGTGCTATTGTATTACATTAAGTCTTATCTCCAATAAAACAATAAAATATTTTTTAAACGTGTTCTAATACAGAAAATTACAATATTTATACCGAAAGCGACAAAATGTCGTTTTCGGTGATTTGGTTTTCTTTATATTTATTATTTGGTTTCTTATATAAACTTCAGCCTTAGTCCAAATGGTCAAAGGTTAACC
>CAIZXK010000471.1 GCA_903936865.1 uncultured Bacteroidales bacterium
ATATTTTTATATTTTTCACGATCAACAAAGTTCTGTTTCTCCCAATCTGTTATTGGGTTCAAATTTTCTTTTATTATAGCTTTACTAAATATATATTTATAACACTCTGGATTGTTTCCTCTGTGTTTCCATGAATTTATATAAGCAAGAAGATTGGTAAGATGTTTATTGTTAATATTTTCATTATACATTCTGTTGAAATACATATTAAAACTAAACTGGAGACGAGATAAAAATGAAGTTGAAATATTTATGCCGCATTTTTCAATACAATACAAACACCAGGCAATATTATCCAAAGCATTTTGCAATGGCATGGATATAATTTTCCTTTTGCTGTAATAAGTTATAGGATCAATTCCCAGTGCTACACCATGTCCGATGCGATCGCCATATTTAAGTTGAAGAAAAAGTACTGCTTCATCTATCGATCTTAATCCATCAATAATATCATAAAAATCTTCGCCAACATGATAGGTTTTGTGCAGATCAGGTAAGTGATTTTTATTTCTGTCGTAATGATAATAGGGATAATTTTGTCGTAATGCTGATAAATACCTGAAAACTTGTCCGAAATTTTCGGGACGGCAGTTAACCTCATAGTTGGCTACATCAACACCATACAATCGAAATGAAGCATCTCTCGCATTTTTGCGGAATTCTTCGATAATATCTGCCTGTTTTTTTATTTTCTGTCTCAAAACATCCTCGCGACATTGTGGTATATATCTGTCTTCTTTTTTGTTTGTACCCCAATTAATATCCTTGTTTTTAATAAAATGTAATACATAAAAAAAAGCTATTGTTTCGATACCTGCATTTTTATCTGTATCAGAAATAATTGTTTTTAAAGATTTAAGATCATCAGAAGGTACAATGCGTGCTTCCAGTTTTTTGATATAATTTTCCTTGATATTGTACCCCAATGCCATTTTTACTGCAATCTTCTGATAAAATGTATTTCTGATAATATCAAATTTAATTGATTGGTAGTGAGAAAAATTATCAAATCCGTATTTGTTGTTTCTTTGTATAAAAATGCTTCCGAATTTTCCTTTAATCAATAGATATAAATAAAATAATGCCTGAACCTTAAAGGAATCTTTATCGTATCGGTAAATCTTTTTCAGGCAACAATATAAAAAGTGACGTTCACCGGCTATTTCAAAATAATCATAATCGTTTTTTTTGTTGAAGTTAATAATTGCATAGTCCACAATATTATTATCAGGTGTACGATATACGCTTTGAAATTTATATATGCTAATCATTTCAGTCATATAATCGCTGAAAATGATATTTTTATTTTCATATATATCTTTTATTTTATTAATTACATATAATAAATTCCAGCTGTTTTTATTTGTTTCAAAACAACACTCTTCAAATAACCTTAGCCTGATATATGCTGCAATTTTTATTAAAGTATAAATTCCTTTTTGATCAAAAGTTGCATTAGCAGCGATACTTGAATGAACATGACTGCTTTCTCTTTCTATTTCCCTGAATTTTTTTTCCTGCCCCAGCGGATTATTCATCAGACAAATCCACGAAAGATCAACATTGGGTGAAGAACCAAATAAGTGATAGTGATTCTCAACCAGCTTATTTGATTTTATCATACTGTTAAGTGCCGAATAATTTGAATGTAATATGTAATTCCACTGAAAATGAGTTGGTTTTTCGGCGTATTTAATATAATTATCAGCGTATAGTGCAGCTATAAACAAATCTTCACCTATTTCGAAAGTCAATGCATTCCATATATTGGTTTTATTTATTTTAAAGCAGGGCATATCCTTATGCATTATCAGCATATCTTCAACATATCTTTTCAAAAACTCAAAAGGTGAACTTATTTTTTCGTTGTGTATAGATTCCCATTTGTTAAACGCACTTTGTTCGTATGAAGTAGTAACTTCATCGTTGAAATGAGGCATCATCCATAAATCAACATGATGCCTCGCAATTTCCTTAATACCCGATTTAAAATCTTTTTCAATCTGCAATAAATTACTTTTCAGAAGCTTCCCGATAAAAATGTCGGGATTTGCCCTGAATGTAGCCAAAAGAAATTTATAAATCGGACTATTATCTGTTATTTCTTTATTCATTTCTGAGTATTAGTATTAACTTATTCTGATTTTTCATCTCCTTCATTTTTCTTTTTTCCTTCTTCCTTTTCCTTTTTTTCTTTATCTATTATTTTTATTTCATCTTCTTTTAAAATAATAAATGTATCTCTTCCATTTTCATAAATTTTATCATATAATGGTGCTATTTCCCATA
>CAIZXK010000472.1 GCA_903936865.1 uncultured Bacteroidales bacterium
ACACAACTTACCACTACATCTTCCAGGCTTTTTTGCAGTGCAGGCTGGTTAACATCGTGCTGATACTGACCTACACCTATCGATTTTGGATCAATCTTAACCAATTCGGCCAACGGATCCATCAGTCTTCTACCTATAGATACTGAACCTCTTACCGTAACATCATAATCAGGAAACTCTTCGCGGGCAACGGATGAAGCAGAATAAACCGATGCTCCGTTTTCATTTACCATTATGGCAACTATATCTTTGGTAAAAGGTATTTTGCGGACAATATTCTCGGTTTCCCTTCCAGCAGTTCCGTTTCCGATAGCAATAGCTTCTATTTTGTAAGCACTTACCAAAGCCAGTATTTTATTTATTGATTGTTTTACCTCTTTTTGCGGAGGATGTGGATAAATGGTTTCGTTGTGGAGCAAACGTCCTTGTTTATCCAGACAAACCAATTTGCAACCGGTACGGAAACCCGGGTCTATTGCCAGTACATTCTTTTGTCCTAATGGTGAAGCCATCAATAGCTGACGTAAGTTTTCAGCAAAAACACGTATTGCTTCAGCATCCGCTTTTTCCTTAATAATCTGACGCATTTCGGTTTCCATAGCCGATGATAATAATCTTTTGTAGCCATCCTTAACAGCTTTCCATACTTCATCAGCACATTCATTGTCGGCTTTCATAAATAGCCTGTCTAATATTTCCAATGCCTTTTCTTCGGATGGTGCAATATTTAGTTTTAGAAATCCTTCATTTTCACCTCTTATCATAGCAAGTACCCGGTGCGAAGGTGCTTTCATCAGGTTTTCGTCCCATGCAAAATAGTTTTCGTATTTATTTCCTTCTTCATCTTTACCCTTGGCAACTTTTGATGTTATAACAGCTTCGCGGACATATAGATTGCGGATGCGCTCTCTGGCAGGTTTGCTTTCGTTAACCCATTCGGCTATGATATCGCGGGCACCGGCAAGTGCTACATCTGTAGTTTCAACTCCTTTTGATTTATTGATAAATGCAACTGCTTTTTCAGCAACTTTTATATTATTCTGAACCATCAATATTTTGGCAAGAGGTTCCAAGCCTTTGTCTATCGCCATGGTTGCACGTGTTTTGCGTTTAGGACGATAGGGAAGGTAAATATCTTCCAGTTCTGACATTACCACTGCCTGATCAATCTGTTTCTGCAAATCGGCTGTCATTTTCCCTTGCTCTTCAATGGATGCAACTATAGCATCACGGCGTTTGTCGAGTTCGCGGATTTGTGCCACCCGATCTCTAACCTGTGCTACCTGAACTTCATCCAGTGTTCCGGTCATTTCCTTGCGGTAACGGGAAATAAAGGGAACGGTTGCACCTTCGTCGAGTAGGGTGATGGTTTTCTGAACCTGCCATGCGGCAACATTCATTTCTTTGCTCAGTATGTCTATATAGTTGCTTACCATTTATTGATGTTTTATTGTGCAAAAGTAAGAATAAGTTCGTAAAGTTTGAAAACTTTGTATGATTTATCAACCAATCTATTAGCAAATTAAAACGAATTGGTGATGCTTTTCATTTTAATTCAATTTTTCAAAAATAGATAAAACTGTATTTTAAAAATTCAGATTAAAATACATTATCTTTTTTTGTCATGAATTACAAGAATTATAAGATTTTTTACAAATCAACTTTTATATTTAAAAATCTCTATTTCCGTTCAATCTCTTTCAGGTTATCCAATTTCTTTTTCTGAAGAAATCCCTGTATATCACACAAGTGTTCCTTAATAGTTTTATTTCCGAATTCATAAACTTTCTCTACCAAGCCATCCAGAAAATCGCGGTCGTGGGAAACCAATACCAGTGTGCCATCAAAATCTTTGAGTGCTGATTTTAAAATCTCTTTGGTTCTGATGTCCAAATGATTTGTAGGTTCGTCGAGAATAAGCAAATTAACGGGTTCTAGCAATAGCTTAATCATTGCCAAACGGGTACGTTCGCCTCCCGAAAGCACTTTTACCTTTTTGTTGATATCATCACCACCAAACATAAAAGCGCCCAACAAATCGCGTATTTTATTGCGGATATCCCCTACCGCCACATCATCAATGGTTTGAAAAACAGTTTTGCTTTCGTCCAGTAACGAAGCCTGATTTTGTGCAAAATAACCGATCATGGCATTGTGCCCGAGGTTAACCTTACCATCAAATTCTATTTCGCCCATTATGGCTTTAACCAGCGTAGATTTGCCTTCACCATTTTTGCCGACAAAAGCCACACGTTGTGCTCTTTCGAGTGTTAGAAAAGCATTTTTAAAAACAACATGCTCATCATATTTCTTCGACAAATCTTCAATTATCAAAGGGTAATTGCCCGACCGTGGCGAAGGAGGAAACTTAAGACGGAGTGCCGAAGTATCTTCTTCATCAATTTCGACAATACTTAATTTCTCAAGCATTTTCACTCGCGATTGCACCTGATTGGTTTTGGAGTAAGTTCCCTTAAAACGTTCAATAAAATCTTCGTTATCAGCTATAAACTTTTGTTGTTCGTTATATTGTTTTTGCTGTTGCTCACGTCTTTCTTTACGCAATTCGAGGTATTTTGAATAATTTACTTTATAATCGTAAATCTTACCCATCGTTATTTCAATCGTACGGGTTGTAATATTATCAATAAAAGCCCTGTCGTGAGAAATAACGATAACAGCCTTTGCATTGTTTATGAGAAAATCTTCGAGCCACTGAATCGATTCAATATCCATGTGATTGGTAGGTTCGTCGAGCAAAATAAGATCAGGTTTTTGCAAAAGGATTTTTGCAAGTTCTATACGCATTCTCCAACCACCACTAAACTCGCTGGTTGGTCTTGTAAAATCTTCGCGCAGAAAACCCAAACCAAGCAATATTTTTTCAATTTCCGAATCGAAGTTTATTTCTTCAATGGTATAAAACTTTTCGCTTAAAGCCGAAACTTCTTCAATAATGGCATAATAACTTTCTGATTCATAATCAGTACGGGTTGAGAGTTGAAGGTTTAATTCTTCTATCTTACGTTCCATATCAAAAATATGAGCAAATGCCTGCGATGCTTCCTCAAAAACTGTACGATTATCTTCGGTCATTAAATGCTGAGGCAAATAAGCTATAATTGCGTCTTTGGGTGCAGAAACATTTCCTCGGCTGGCTGTTTTAACTCCGGCAAGAATTTTAAGCAATGTGGACTTTCCAGCACCATTTTTACCCATAAGTGCTATTCTGTCTTTATCATTAATGGCAAATGAAATATCTTTAAAAAGTGTAGTATTTCCAAATTCTACCGTAAGTCCGTCTATTGAAATCATGCTTTTTTTATTGAGCGGCAAAAGTAATAAAATTACTTCATAAAGTTTATAAGCTACCTGAATATATAACAGAAAGTTTAGGATAGTTTATCTACAAACATTATTATTTTGTAAACAAATCAGAGTATTTTTTTAATATAAAAAGAAGATAAAATCAGAAATACAGTTATAAACAAATCATCGCTCCATTATTATTATCGTTTTATTTAACTGAAGCTTTACACAACACTTCATAATAAAATTATAAGTTGCTGATATTGCAAACTTTGACAATGTTACAGCTGTTTGTGTAATGCATTAATAATAAATTGATTAAATTTTAAATTAGATAAAACATTGTCAAAGTTTAACGAACTATTGTTTACCGAAATGATATAAAAAAACGAGGTTGACATTTACAGTCAACCTCATTTGAAATTTTATTATAACTTAATAAGCTACAACTATTATGGATATAATGCTACAATTCCATTGGTTAGATTAACATCAATGGCAACTAAGTCGGATAAATCGACAACTCCATCACCATTAAGATCATATACAACGTAATCAACAGTACCATTGGTTAAATCATAATCCATAGCTACTAAATCAGATAAGTCAATAACTTCATCCTGATTTACATCACCAACAAACAAGGCATATACACCAAGACCAAGTTCTTTTTGATTATCACCAAAAGCTTGAGAAGCAGCAGTAGTAAAATCATAATTGATAATAGAAGTATTAAATGCCATTGGTATTGCACTCCAGGTAACCACACTGTTTCTGTGTTTGATAACAATATAGTACTGATCACCAAGATTTGCAGGTACAGTTACTATACAACTTCCGTTGGTATTCAGACTCTGATTAGTAAAGGTAGCTTCAGTAATTGTAGGATCTATAGCATTATGAAGTTCGATAGTAATTACATCAGCAATTGTTGGTCCCCAATGATCGCCCATATCATCCTGAGCCGGTCTCATATCAACACCATTATAAAGTCCTTCAAGTAAAATTGTCAGATTAAGTG
>CAIZXK010000473.1 GCA_903936865.1 uncultured Bacteroidales bacterium
AATGAATTTGCAAGTAATCGTTATGTTTCGCTAATGTTCAGGCATAGTTTCGGTTCATTATTATTCCGACGTGGAAATTTTAAACCAGAAATAGTTATCTTGACAAATGCACTGTTAGGAACTATGGATAATGCAGATAATCATAGATATATTAATATAAAAGCTCCTGAAAAGGGATATTTTGAATCCGGTTTATGTATCAATAATCTGCTGAAATTAAGTTTCAATAGTTTGGGAATCGGTGCATACTATCGCTATGGAGCTTATCAATTAAAAGACAATATTCAGAATTGGGCAATCAAATGGACAATGACTATGCCTTTGTAAGGAAAACCCTGAATTTGCTTAAAAATGTTTAAGCAAGTGATTATTTAAAATAGAAATGAGAGAGAATTTAACTGAAAGTAATATCTGTATTGATAATAACATTCATTTAATAAATGTTTGAAATAAAAAAGGCTGTTCAAACCGAACAGCCTTTTTTTTCAATTTAACAAACCTTTTAATTCTTGCTAATAGTTCTAATTATTACTTCATTATTTTGTTGTATTTTCAAAAAATAAATACCATTTTTAAAGTTTTGAATATCTATTTTTACATTATTGCCTGAAAGTGTTTGCTTTAAAATATTTTTACCATCTATTGAATAAATTTCAACAAAATCTGAGTTTGAGAAATCTTGCTCAGAAAATAATGTTACAAAATCCAATGTAGGATTTGGGAAAATAGTAATATTCTTTTCATTTTCATTATCCTCGTTTAATTGTTGTTGAATTGGATTTGGTGGAACTCCTGCTTGCTTAACCTTTATAAACCTGGATAATGAACCTGGTACAGAAACAATAATCCAAGCCGTTCTCATTTGAGTTGAAACATTTGGTGATGCTGTTACTGTAATCGTATCATTATTGTTTCCATTTACAGGTGTATATGTTAACCAGTTAACATCGCTGGTTATTATCCATGATGAATTCGAATTAATAATAAATGATTTTGTAAGTGTCGGAGATGCATCAAATTGAAATAAATTTGGATTAACATTAAGGAATGGAATTGGAATTATAGCTGCCGGTTGTTTTACTTCAATGTTTCTAACCAATGTACCGGAAGTTACTTTTACTAAAGCAACTCTCATTGTATTAGTAGTATTGGCAGTTGCAGCCATGTTTATTACAAGATTGTTTGAACCGGTAACAGGTGTAACTGTGAGCCAGGCAGGAATAGTTGATGAATTACTTCCATTAACCGTAACTGTCCAGTTTACATTCGAATTTATTTTAAAGGTATCTGTACAAGCATTGCTTGAAGTCAACATAATGTTATTTCTAGAAACATATAAATAAGATGCTGGAGTAATAGCTGCAGGTTGTTTTACTTCAATGTTTCTAACCAATGTACCGGAAGTTACTTTTACTAAAGCAACTCTCATTGTATTGGTAGTATTGGCAGTTGCAGCCATGTTTATTACAAGATTGTTCGAACCGGTAACAGGTGTAACTATGAGCCAGGCAGGTATGGTTGATGAATTGCTTCCATTAACTGTAATTGTCCAGTTTATATTCGAATTTATTTTAAAAGTATCTGTACAAGCGTTACTTGAAGGCAACATAATGTTATTTCTAGAAACATTTAAATAAGATGCCGGAGTAACAGCTGCCGGTTGTTTTACTTCAATGT
>CAIZXK010000474.1 GCA_903936865.1 uncultured Bacteroidales bacterium
AGCAGATTATACAATGAAATTATGCGAACTGCAAAACTTAGCTTTGAAAATGGTGAAATCGATTTTTATAAATTTGCAACCAGCACAGAAACAGCGCTTCAAATAAAGTTGGATTATTTAAATAACTTAACAAATTATAATAAAGTAACACTTGAACTTATTTATCTTTCAAAATAGAACAATATGAATGCTTTAAAACAACTTTTATTTTTGATAACAGCAATCTTATTTGTAATTGCCTGCTCAAATAAACAAGACTCGGCTGAGCTTGAGTCGAATCTTATCAAAATAACAGAACAACAGCTTGAAACTGATTCGATACAATTGGGAAAAATAATAACAAAAACATTTGAAAGTACAATAAATTGTAATGGTTCGATAGTCCCATTACCCAATGGTATTGCCAATGTAAATGTCCCTGTAGCGGGTGTAATTAAAAATATTTATTGCAATAACGGGCAATTGGTAGAAAAAAATCAATCCTTACTTGAAATAACCGGAAATGAAATAATTGATATTCAAAAAGAATTTGCTGAAGCGTCTGCACTTTATAAACGTTTAAAAAAAGAATACGAGCGAATAGAATCTCTTTATAATGAAAAAGTTACAACAGAAAAGGAATTCATATTGGCAGAAAGCGAATATAAAACATCAAAAGCAACGTATAATGGGTTAAAAATAAAAATTGATGCAATAGGGTTTTCGATTTCAAAAATAGAAAATGGAGATTTTTACTCTTCTTACTCTATAAAAGCACCCATAAAAGGTAATATTTCAAGCCTTAATGCTCATATAGGAAGCTATATTGATACAAAAACCGAACTTATTGATATTATTGATCCGGCAATGTTTCAGCTAAAACTTTTTGTTTTTGCAGGCGACCTTACAAATCTGAAAAAAGGTCAAAGCGTTCGCTTTAAATCAGTAAATTCAAACATAGTACATTATGCAACAATTAGTTCTATAGGTGTAGCTATTGATAATGTTTCAAAATCAATAGCATGTTATGCTGCATTAAGCGATAAAACATTGCTGAACCGAATAGCCAATGATTTTGTGGAATCAGAAATAATAACAGGCATTGATACTGTAACCGCATTGCCATCAGCTGCCATCATAAAAAATGAGGACAAAAATTACATTCTGGTTCTTAATAAAAAGGAAAATGAAAACTACTATTTTGATAAAGTTGAAGTAAAAATCGGAAGACAACATCAAGGTTTTTCTGAAATACCCGAAGCCAAAATTGAAGGCGAAATTATTGTAAAAGGAGTATATAATATTTCTTTATAAAATCAATACTTAATTAAGCTATTGTAAGGTGTTGATATTACGAACTTTTGTAAAATAATATATTACCTAAAATCCGTACTGATTTTTATTAGTATTTTATTATTCAATGGTTCGTTAAACTTTGACAAAGTTTATTTTCTTCAAATATTAATTAATTGATTATTAATGCATTGTGCAAAAAAATATAACTTTGTCAAAGTTCTTAATATCTGCGAATTATAAAAATATAACGAAGTATTGATTATTAGTTGTTTGCAAAATTTTAGCTGCATTTATTTTCTTTTATAAAAATTTGTGTAATTCGTGGTTAATAGAAAAATCTGCAGATTTAAGGATATGGAAGAAAACCAGTCTACTTACCCTGTTTTAGTCTCCTCCATAAAAAAAATAATTTTTTAAATCAAAATTATATTGTATTTATATTTGTATTATATTTGTATGATAATAAAAATGAGGAAAACTGTCTATAAACAACTGCAATCATAAATCTTTACGGATTTTTCTAACAACTAAGCTATTTATTGCCAATTCTTAAAAAATGATTTAAATTACACGGCTATGTATTTAAAAAAAGAACTTTACGAATTAATGCGAACTGATGAAAGTATTTTCGATTTTATTCAAAACAGTTCGTTGGATGGATTATGGTATTGGGATTTGGAAAATCCTGAAAACGAATGGATGAATGCCAGATTCTGGACAATATTAGGTTATAATCCGGATGAAATGCCACATAAATCCAGTGCATGGCAACATATTATAAATCAGGATGATTTAAAAATAGCTACTGATAACTTTTTAAAACACTGCGAAAATCCAACCCATCCTTACGATCAATTAGTAAGATATACGCACAAAAATGGTTCTATTGTATGGATACGTTGCCGCGGACTTGCAATTCGCAATGAACTTGGAAAACCTATCCGGATGCTTGGAGCACATCAGGATGTGAGCCATATTAAAAACAGTGAACAAGAATTGTTAAAAGCCATAGCATCAGCAAAGGAAAGCGAGGAAAAATACAGAGCAATGTATAATAACGCTCCTTTATCGTATCAATCGTTGGATGAAAACGGCTGTTTTATTGATATTAATCCAATGTGGTTAAAAACGCTTGGCTATGAAAGAAGTGAAGTAATAGGCAAATGGTATGGTGATTTTTTGCATCCCGATTACGTAGAACATTTCAGAATAAACTTCCCAGCTTTTAAGAAACGTGGCTATGTTTCTGACGTTCAATTTAAACTGAGAAGAAAAGATGGTCCTTACATTTATGTCTCGTTTGAAGGTTGCATTGGCTATACACCCGAAGGAAAATTCAGACAAACCTATTGTGTATTTAAGGATATTACGGAGCAAAAGGCACTTGAAAATGCTTTAATAAGAGCCAAAGAAAAAGCCGAAGAAAGCGAGGAGAAATTTCGTAAATCAATAGAATTTTCACCTATACCAATGGCTGTTGCAAATATTAACGGTGATTTACTGTTTTTGAATAATCAATTTATAGAAACTTTTGGATATACGAAGGAAGAATTAGTTTCAATTCCAAAATGGTTTGAATTGGTTTATCCGGATATGGAATATAGAAACTCTTTGATTACCCAATGGAACAGAGATGCTGAATTTGCAATAAAAAACAATATCCCTACACCCGCCAGAGAATGTTTCGTAACCTGCAAAAATGGCGATATTAAAACAATTGAAAATACAGTATTTATTACAAATGAAATTTCCATTGGACTTTTTCAGGATGTTTCTGAACGTAAGCAGGCAGAGGAAAAAATACTGAAGCAAAATGATTATATAAAAATGATCTTGGATAACTTTCCTATTGGCATTGCCACGAACGAAATAGATAGTATGAAAGTAACATACATGAATCGGAAATTTTCTGAAATCTATGGCTGGCCGGAAGATGATTTCCCAAATATTGGAGATTTTTTCGAAAAAGTATTTCCAGATATAGAATACCGTCAACACTTGCAGACCAAAATATTGGCAGATATTTCGAGTGGAGATAGTGAACGCATGAATTGGGACAACTTAAAGATTACCACAAAAACTGGGGGTCAACGAATTGTTTATGCCCATAATATTCCACTGTTCTCTCAAAACATAATGGTCTCCACTGTTCAAGATATCACTGAACGCAAACATGCAGAACTTTTAATTCAGGAAAAAAGCGAAGAAATAGCTGCACAAAACGAAGAAATGGCTGCCCAAAACGAAGAGCTCCTTCAGACAAATCAGGAGCTTATTGATGCCAAACTAAAAGCCGAAGAAAGCGACCGCCTCAAATCTGCTTTTCTTGCTAATATGTCGCATGAAATACGAACACCAATGAATGGCATTCTAGGGTTTGCCGATTTGTTGAAAGCACCCGAACTTAGTGGTGAGGAGCAACAGGCGTATATTAAAATTATAGAGAAAAGTGGTGCACGTATGCTTAATATTATCAATGATATTATTGATATTTCAAAAATTGAAGCTGGTCTTATGAAACTCGATAGTAAGGAATCGAATATTAACGAACAAATTGAATATATTTACACTTTCTTCAAACCCGAAGCAGAGGCCAAAAAACTAAAAATTTCTTTTAATAACGCATTACCTGCAAAGGAAGCAGTTGTTACTACCGATCGCGAAAAGCTATATGCCATACTTACCAACTTGGTAAAGAATGCCATAAAATATACTCATAACGGCTCAATTGAATTTGGTTATAATCTAAAAACGAACAATGAGACAAATGAACTTGAGTTTTATGTTAAAGACACAGGAATCGGTATTCCAAAAGAAAGGCACGAAGCAATTTTTGAGCGTTTTATTCAAGCTGATATTTCTGATAAAATGGCATATCAGGGAGCCGGATTGGGTTTGGCAATTTCCAAAGCTTATGTAGAGATGCTTGGTGGTAAAATCCGGGTTGAAAGCGAAGAAGGCAAAGGCTCCTGCTTTTATTTTACCTTGCCTTATAAAACTGACCCTTTTTTAGAAAACATAGAATTACAATTAGCATCTTCAGCAACTAATGAAAAAGTAAAAAATCTAAAAATACTGATAGCCGAAGACGATGAAGTGTCTGAAATGTTAATTGACAGTTTAGTTAAATCATTTGGCAAAGAAATTTTAAAAGCAAGAACAGGAGTTGAAGCCATTGAAATTTGCTACGACAATCCTGACATTGACCTTATCATGATGGATATTCTTATGCCCGTAATGGGAGGATATGAAGCCACACGTAAAATTAGGGAATTTAACAAAACCGTGGTTATTATTGCACAAACTGCTTATGCGCTGTCAGGTGACAGGGAAAATGCAATAGCCTCGGGATGTAACGATTATTTATCAAAACCGATTAATAAAAAAGAGTTGCTGGCTTTGATGCAAAAGTATTTCGGGAAATGATTTTATACTGAATAGACTACAAAATGATAAAAATAATATAAAAGGGTTTCTAAAAATTAGATTTTTCGAGGCGAACAAGATTTTAAAACCGCA
>CAIZXK010000475.1 GCA_903936865.1 uncultured Bacteroidales bacterium
AGAAATTATATTATGTGCGAATGCAAAACATTGTAATTCTTTTGATTATACCTTATGTATGCATAAATTTTTATTTTCGAAGAAAAAGCAACATAAAACCATATGAAACAAATAGTCGAAAGAGGATTTTTTTATACATCGGGGATTTATTATTCAAAAAACATAAAATTATAAGTATTTCAAGGAACGGTATCATCAGACGGGATTTGTTTTCAAGTATTTCATTGGAAATTTAGCCTCTGATTGCTTGCAAAGTTAATCGGATTTAGTTCATAAAAATGTTTTTGTGATATATATATTAAAATTTAAAATAGTTGGATTGCTGTTTTAAAAATCTTGTTCAACATATTAATTATATGCAAACGTACGATATCTTCAAGCCATTTAATAATCCTTAATTGACTTTCCCTTTACAATAACATCCTTAAGTACAGCATCTCCATCTTTTATATAAACCTTTGCATAAGCAGGATAAGTACTATCATTTTGATATTTTCCATATACGGTTTCTGCATTTTCTGCTTTCGATTCTTCCATATAGAACCTATCGAATGGATATTCAATTGAAATGGTATTTCCTTTGGAGTCATTATTTACATAACTAACTTTCGCTTCAATAAAATCAATGTTACTTACTGGTTTATCTTTTGAAACATTATCGATTTTTGCATAACCCAGACTATCCGTTTTTAAATAAACATATATTTTCTCACCGGTTTCCCATTTGTTTTTATCCTTTAATAGAAATTGAGTTTCATCAAAAAAAAGACTAATATAACTTCCTCTGAATGGATCAGTAGGATCAATTGGTGCTGTTTTGAATTTAAATTCTTTGCCGTTTTTCAACACATCTTCTCTATTGCTGATCATTTTGGCCGGAACAAATAGTTGTGCAGCAACCATCAATAGAAATACTATAGCTATTAAAACTTTATTGTTCATTGCTTTTCCTCCTTTTAATCATGTAATAATTTGTTGCAAAAAATCCGAAGCCAACCAGTATAAATAATATTCCCCTGGTTACAAAACTTATATCGGTATCGAAAAAGCGACAAATTACCAAAATGGTTATTATTAATAATCCGAAATTCAATATACCCAAATGATCTTTAGTAGTTCCCTCTTTAATGGTTATTATTCCTATTGTTAATAGGATAAGATTGATCATAATAACTGCAAGAATTGAAGTTGATGAAAACAAATAGGTCAAAAGAAAAACAATAAAAACAAAATCAAAAGGTTTTATTTCACTCAACGATTTGTTCTTTAACTGAAAAAACAACAGTACTATAGCAATTCCAGTAATTAATATAATAGTCCAAAACTCTGGTGAAATAATTATATTTTCCATCAAATAATTATCATCTCTTATATTTTCCCAAAGAGAGTCGAAACTTAAGATGAGAAGCAAAATCAAACTACCTGCTATACCCAGTAATTTGTATCCATTATTTATTTTTTTCTTATCTGTAAATAAGATGGAATTTCCGATAAGATAAAACATTCCAAATAAACTCATATATGAAATAAACATCAGGTTACCCATTTCTACTGCTAAAGTTCCCAGAACTATACAAAGTGATAATGGCAGTAACCAATTATGAAAGCTTGTAAAATTACTGTTGGGTTTTTTCTTGAATAGCAAATAATAATGAGGTAAAACCAATAATAACAACAACCAATAGTTATAATTTTCTGTTTGAGGATAATGAAAATAATTTGTTTCGCAAGCATAATAGGTTATTCCAATTATATAAAGCAATGAAGTTATTGAAGACTTCATCAGATACACAATTGGAATAGTGAGTAATACCCAAGTTAACATAAACGAACTTATATTACCCGGAATATTATAAATCTGACTTATCAATGAAATGCATGCACCAACCGATAACGTTAAAAATACAGCACTACTTTCGCGCCAGCTTATACTTTCATTCATTCTCAATAAAGTATAAGCACAAAGTACTTGTCCGATAACCAAAGGTAAAAAAGCCAATACCGTTTTTGTAACCATTGAAAGCTCATCCCAATTGTGGGCAAGAATAAGAATAATACCCAAACCAACCAAAATGGCTCCTAAAACTCCAAAAACAATAAACATACGATTTGCTGATGGTTTTTCTTTTGCCCTAAAATACAATCTTATTCTTTCGGCTGTTTCTTCCGAAATAATTTGATTTTCAATAAGCTCTGGTAAATCTTTTAAGATTTTCATTTTTTTTTGTTTTTATATTCCAATAAAACCTAATTAAAACCACCGTAACCTCTGTATAATTTCAAAGGTTTATCGAGTTTCAATTTCAAAACGGTTACATATTTATCTTTAATATTTTCTGGTACATCAATATAAATCAATCCAGGAACAGAACTCCAGGATATTTTACCGACAACTTTATGAGTTAAATGGCTTTTTGTTCCAACTACCGTAATATCTTCTATTTTATTTACAAGTCCTTTTATCATTATATTACCTGAAACATTGGCATGCAGAAAAAGGTAAACAATTGTTGAATCTTTTGATATGGTGGATGGCCCGTAATAATGACCTTGAGGCAAACCACCCAACGTATTGAAGATAGCTTCTCCATTTTTTTTGTTCCACGCTCCCAATTCCTTAAAAATAGTTAGTTGTTCTTCGGGAATACTTCCATCTTCTTTTGGTCCCATATCGAGCAGTAAATTACCTCCATTTGAAACTACATCTACAAAAATAGTTATAATCTCATAAGGTGTTTTCCACAACGTATCAAGCTGATATCCCCAATTATCATTGGATGTCATGCATAACTCCCACCAATTAAACTTTGGTCGTGTTACGGGGAAATTTTGTTCTGGTGTTTCGTAATCGCCATATCCCTGCAATCTTCCGTTTATGATGGCTTTTGGATTTGATTTTAATATCATCTTCCTTATTTTCTGCGATTCCCATTCTTCGGCACTGTGTTCCCAATCACCATCAAACCACCATAAATCAGGATTGTAACCTAATGTTAATTCTTTTATTTGACCCTGAAAAAAATCACGGAAACTATTCCATCTCTTATAATCATTTTCTATTTTATATCGGCTGCTATCTTTCAAAAATCCCGGATAATCCGCATTACTCCAATCGATAAGCGAAAAATAAGCTCCACATTTAATATTCCGTTTACGTAATTCTGCAAAAAAAGGTTTAATCATATCACGTTTGGCAGGACTTGCTTTTACGATACTTAAGTTGTTCATTTTAGTATCATACATGGCAACTCCATCGTGATGTTTGGTTGTAATAACGGCATAGCGGGCACCTGTTTCTTTAATAAGTTCTGCCCAATAAGCAGGATCGTAATTATTCAGTGTAAATCCTTTCAATTGCTTCATGTAATCGGAATGTAAAATCCTTTTGTTATGAAAACTCCAGGATTCGCCGATTCCATCAACGGCATAAATACCGGTATGAATAAAAACACCAAGTTTTGCATCGGAAAACCATTGCATCTTTTCAGATATTTCCGAAGCCTCAATCTTTGATTGTGAAAAAGATAAGGTAGTAATGTTTAATAAAATTAATCCAATTAAGATTTTAATTCCAGTTTTCATGTGTATCGTATTAAAAATGATTTCTCAAAATTAAATAAATTTTCGATACAAGCATTTCTTTCTTTTACAATAATTGAGAAAAACGTATTAACTTTCTAATATTAATATAAAACTAATTCTATTGAATAATTCCCATTTTCTTCATTAGAAATGAAGCGTTTAGTTTATTGGTTATTCCATTCTTGAGTTTGTAATCAAAAATCAACTGATCGTTGGTAAGTTCAACTTCAAAACAATAGTTGGCAACTATGCCCGGAAATTTCTTTTCCAACTCCCCTATTACCAAATCATGAGTAGCGATAACAACAATTGCATTCTGGCTTATCAGATTTTCAAGCAAGCCCAGAGAACCGGTTTGCTTATCTTTTGTATTGGTGCCCCTCAATATTTCATCCAGAAAAATTATAGTTCTTGGATTGGTATTTGCGTGATTCATAATCTCCTTTAATCTGATCAATTCGGCATAAAAATAAGATTCATTGTTATATAACGAATCTTGTATCTTAATACTGGACATGATATCGGAAGGTGTGAAAATCAATTTACTTGCACAAACCGGAGCACCATTCATGGCCAAAATCATATTAACGGATAAGGTGCGAATAAAAGTACTTTTTCCTGCCATATTAGCTCCGGTAATAATTATAACGGAAGGATTTCCAGAGAAATACAACGAATTATTTATCCTTATTTCAGGTAATAAAAGCGGATGACCTATATCAGTGGCGTCAAAAACAAATTCATCTTCAGCTATTTCGGGATAGCAAACATTTTCCTGATTGTTAAAAGCGAAAGTTGCAAAACCAAGCATGGCATCAATTTCAGCGAGTGTAGAAAACCATAACGATAGAATAGACTTATGTTTTTCTTTCCATTTTTCCAATCGACATAATACTTGAATATCAAAAAGTAACAATGCATTTAAAACAAAGCCAACCACTACATTAAAACGGAAATCGAAAGCATTTAATAATCTAAATAAAGATTGAAGTGAAGTACTTGCTTTTATATCTTTATATTGCAATTGTTTCTTTAAATCAGTTAAATAGGGTGATTTAAAATCCTCTTCTTCGATAAGTTTTATAATACTTGCATACTTATTGAGAATTTGGGCTGTTTTGCCTAATTTAGCATGAGCATTATTTGTTGTTTTGAGATTTAAATAGATGATAAATAAATTGATTAATACAGGTAAAATTAATGATTGGTAAGTTATTATGTTGCAAAAAATCATAATAATCCATACGAATAATATCAAAGGGAAAATTACTGATAAAAACTTAAGGAGTTTGATTTTCTTAGTAGATTCATTTATCCATAGTTGCAAATTAATCAATTCGTTTCCATTTTCATTAACAGTCATGGCTTTGGCTCTGAAAATCTGAATAAAATCGATTATCCCGGATAATTCCTCGATTGCTTTTTGTTTGCTCCTGATTACATCAGCATTTAACTGAGATTTGCAAAGGTCTTCGGCAAATTTAGTTTTTCCGGCTTTAGTTAATGAACGATTTAAATATTGGTATAAGGATCCTTTCCCTAAAATATCAAAATCAGCTGCCAAATGAGGATTTAAGTTACAATATTCCTCTCCGGTTTCATGCGCTTCATATTGATGTTTTAAATACTTTAATTCATTCTTATTAATAAGAATCCGGTTTGAAATAAAAACCTCCTTATGTGAAAACTTCAAGTTAAGCTTTACTATAAATAGAAGAGATATAAAGCTTGTTATTGAAGCTATTAAAAAAATATATTCATAGCTATACTTTATAAAGAAAACTAAAAAAGCTATACAAATAATAAATAAAAAAAGTCTTAGCAGGTAAAAATAAAAAATTGTTTTCTTTACTTTTTTAAGATTAGATTCAAATTCAACTAATCTTTTTTTATAATAATTTTCAGCTATATCCTGCATATTTTAATTTTAACTGTTACTACTATAATTTTCTATAAAAGTTTCATAAAAAAAACAAGCTAACATAAAAAAACCATCGTTTTTGGCGATGGTTTCTATAGATTATAATTAATTGAAATCAGATAGTTTAAATTCCTTTCAATTCTTTTACAGCAGAAATCATTTCTGGAAGTACTTTCATTACATCCCCTACTATGCCGTAGTCAGCAGCCTCAAATATAGGAGCTTCCGGATCTTTATTGATAGCAACGATGCATTTTGAGCTGCTTATTCCACCCAAATGCTGAATGGCTCCCGAAATTCCACATGCAATATATAAGGTAGGTGCAATTACTTTTCCGGTTTGTCCCACATGTTCTTCGTGTGTTCTCCAGTGTTCGTCGGAAACCGGTCTGGAGCAAGCTGTTCCAGCTCCAAGTAATTGAGCTAATTCTTCAATGGAACCCCAATTTTCAGGTCCTTTCATTCCTCTACCTCCGGATACTACGATGTCAGCATCCGTTAAAAGAATTTTACCGCTTACTTTTTTCACATCAATAACTTCAGTTTTCATTTCATCACCCAATGCCGGTGAATATTGTTCAAGTACAAACGCTTCAGCTGCTTCAATTAAACCAAAAGCATTTTGCATAAGACTAAGTATTTTAATTGGAGTTTTAATGGTAATATTTGCAAAAGCTTTGGAAGTAAATACTTTTTTAGTTACCATAAAGGGCTCAGTTGTAATAGGTGATGAAACCACTGCTGTAACCAATCCTGCTTTGAGTCTCACTGATAAGCGGGGAGCAATGGCTTTTCCCGTATTGTTATGTGCAAAAATAATTGCATTTGCATTTTCTTTAGCCGCTACTTCAGCAATTACTGAAGTATATGCCTGATTGTCCAGATCCTTTAGTTTGTTTTCGTTAACAGATATAACTTTTACTGCTCCATAATTACTTAGTTTCTTTAATTCGTCTTCGGCCACATTTCCAATTGACAGAGCTATTAATGATGTATTTAATTTTTTTGCAACATCTTTTGCATAGGAAACTAATTCGAAAGATAGTTTTTTAAATTTACCATCCCAATTTTCGGTATATACTATAACTGACATATTTCTTTGTTTTTTAATTATTGTAATTAATTATATAACTTTAGCTTCGGTATGTAACAGATGAATTAATTCCTTAACATTCTCAGCATCTATTTTTTTGCAACCTGCTTTTGGTTTGGGAAGTTCGTATTCAACAAATTCGGTAAAAACTTCAGTAGGAAATGCTTCTAAAACCTGTAATTGTTTACTACGACTGGTCATAATTCCTCTCATCGAAGGAATTTTAGGTTCATTGGCGATACCTTTCTGAACAATGGCAACAAATGGAGTATGGGCTTCTATTGTTTCCTGTCCGCCATCTATTTCTCTTTTTACAATTACTTTACCTTCTACTATATCAAGAAAAGAAACAGAAGAAACGGAAGGAATTCCCAAAATCTCACTTAACATTCCACCAACTACGGCACCATTGTAATCACTTGATTCTGTTCCGCACATTATGATTTCATAATTTTCCTTTTTGATATATTCGGCCAACTGAAAAGCTACAGCATAAGAATCCTTTGCATCATAATTTATTCGAACTCCATCGTCAGCACCTATTGCTAAGGCTTTTCTTATTGTAGATTCCGAATCAGCCAACCCAACGTTGATTACCGTAATTTTTTCAACAGATGCAGCCTGAGCTTCTTTAATCTCAATTGCTCTTGTAAGTGCCAATTCGTCCCAAGGATTTATAATCCATTGAACTCCGGCAGTATCAAAAACTTTCTTATCTATAAACTTTACCTTTGTTGTTGTATCGGGTACATTATTAATACAAACCAGTATTTTCATTTCTCTTTTTTTAATTAGTGATTACTTACTTGTTTATCGAACTTTTAACTAAACATCAATTCTATGATTTTAGTTCAAATCTGATATAAAATGTGTTATTTATCACATGGAAAT
Organism: uncultured Bacteroidales bacterium; assembly: GCA_903936865.1. Taxonomy (GTDB): domain Bacteria; phylum Bacteroidota; class Bacteroidia; order Bacteroidales; family JACABE01; genus JACABE01. The sequence goes on from CAIZXK010000475.1 coordinate 7,488, forward strand.
TTTGTTTATTTTATATTAAAATCCTTACGAATTCTAAAAATTCAATATCTAAATTATTCTTTATTACTAAAATAGAAATTATGTGAATTACTGTAAATAAAATAAATCAGACAATACAACTTTAATAGATAAATAATTAAGTAGTTTTTTAGCAAAAGCGTGCTTTACATATTAGAATAAGAAATAAAAAAACATTACTTTTGCAAATATTTTCAAAGGAATTTAATACAATGGAATACAAGCTCAATACAATAGAAGAAGCCATAGAAGAATTCAAAAAAGGAAAAGTACTGATTGTGGTGGATGATGAAGATCGCGAAAACGAAGGCGATTTTATTACAGCTGCAGAAACCATAACACCTGAACTGGTAAATTTTATGGCAATGCATGGAAGAGGTTTAATTTGTGCTCCTGTTACTGAGGAAAGATGCAACGAATTGAATCTCCACATGATGGTTTCTAATAATACATCTGCTCACGAAACTCAGTTTACGGTTTCCATCGATTTATTGGGCGATGGTTGCACGACAGGTATTTCTGCCAGCGATCGTTCAAAAAGCATAAAGGCATTAACAAATCCTAACACCAAACCAAGCGATTATGGTCGTCCCGGACATATTTTTCCGTTAAGGGCTAAAAACGGTGGTGTTTTGCATCGTGCAGGTCACACCGAAGCTTCTGTTGATTTAGCTCGCATGGCAGGTTTATATCCTGCTGGTGTTTTGGTTGAAATAATGAACGAAGATGGAAGTATGGCACGCTTACCCGAATTAATGGTAATTGCTGAGAAATTCAATCTCAAAATCATTACAATTAAAGATTTGATTGCTTACCGTGTTAAAAATGAAAGTTTGATTAAGAGAGAAGAAGTTGTAAATCTTCCTACCGAATTCGGAAACTTTAAACTTTATGCTTACACACAGTTAACCAATAATGTTACTCATCTGGCATTGGTTAAAGGTCAGTGGAAAGATGATGAACAAATTATGGTAAGGGTTCATTCTTCTTGTGTTACCGGCGATATTTTTGGTTCTTACAAATGCGATTGTGGTCCACAACTGCATACTTCCATGGAAATGATTGAGAAGGAAGGAAAAGGCGTAATTGTATATATGAATCAGGAAGGCAGAGGTATTGGATTACTTAACAAACTGAAAGCATATCATTTGCAGGAAATGGGGAAAGATACAGTAGAAGCCAACGAAGAACTTGGGTTTAAACCCGATGAACGCGATTACGGTATAGGTGCTCAGATTTTAAGAGATCTGAATGCTCATAAAATACGATTAATCAGCAATAATCCAGTAAAAAAAGCAGGACTTACCGGTTATGGAATCCAAATTACAGATATTATTCCTTTAATTATTGAACCCAATAAATTCAACTTTGAATACCTGAAAACAAAACAGGAAAAAATGGGGCATTTATTGCATATTTAATTGCAAACCTAACGTATTTGAAAGACCAATCTTAATTTAAACAGATTGGTCTTTTTGTTTATTATAAAAACAACTTTTCCGGTGATTATTTGTTTTAAATTTGCAAAATAAAAAACAGAAAAATGATACGAATATCAGCGGTTTCATACTTAAATACTTATCCTTTCATCTACGGACTGGAACGCTCCGAATTAATGAACGAATGTAATATAACTACAGATGTTCCGGCTATTTGTGCACAGAAATTATTAAACAACGAAGTGGATATCGGATTGGTTCCCGTTGCCATTATTCCACAATTGAATTCATACCGTATTATAAGCGATTATTGCATAGGAGCCATTGGAAAAGTTCATACAGTATTGCTCTTGAGTAAAATACCCTTACCGGAAATAAAAAATATATACCTCGATAATGAATCACGAACTTCGGTTCAATTAGTAAAAGTTCTTGCCGAAAATTACTGGAAAATAAATCCCGGATGGATTAACATTTCCAATTCGGAAGCAAGTATTAACAATGATTTTGAATCGGTTGTACTGATTGGAGATAAAACTTTTACAGCCCGTGAAAACTATCCTTACGTTTATGATTTGGCTGAAGAATGGTATAAATTTACCAATCTACCTTTTGTATTTGCTTGTTGGGTAGCCAATAAGTCATTGCCTGACGAATTTATAAACAAGTTTAATGAAACTATTAAAATTGGAGTTAAAAATATTGATGAGGTTATCGAAGCATTTAAGGATAAAATCCCCGGAAATGTGGATGCCAGAGAATATTACACCCGCTATATCAGCTATAATCTGGATGAGAATAAGAAAAAAGGACTTGAGTTGTTCTTAAAGTATTTAAAAGCATAAAAATAAGTATTTGCCCATACTCCCTATTACGTACTAAGCCTCCGAAAATGTATTTACCCATACTCCC
>CAIZXK010000476.1 GCA_903936865.1 uncultured Bacteroidales bacterium
ACAGTTCTAAATGTTATGCTAATTTACATGGTTGTTCGTCAGGAAATTATCAGCAAAAATATGTATCGTAAAGCAGTTAATAAATAATATGAAATCAAAGTTTCTTAATTATCAGACATTGTTCTTCCTGATTGGTGTAGGAATGCTTGGCTATTTAGTTTATAAGTTAGGTTTTTACACCATTTTGGAGAACATCGCAAAAACAGGTTGGTGGTTTTTGGGAGTAATTGGTATATGGTTGATAATATATTATTTAAATGCTTTAGCCTGGTTTTATATTATTGGAAAAGAAAAAAATGGAATTAAGTTTTCAAGTATTTTTAAATTTACCATTAGTGGATTTGCTATCAATTATATAACTCCATTTATTAGTTTGGGTGGAGAACCATACAAAGTACTGGAATTAAATAAACATTTAGATAAAACACATTCAACATCTACAGTTATATCCTACAATATGATGCATATTTTTTCTCATTTTTTCTTTTGGTTAACTGCAGTTATCGCCCTGTTATTCACTATTAATAATGAAATGAAAACAGAATTCTTATTAATTTCTGCTTTATTAATTTGTATTGTTGTGATTTATCTTTTTTATTCAGCTTTTAAAAAAGGAATTGTAGAATTGGCAATCAAAACTTTTGCAAAGATTTATTTTGCCAGATTATTTGTTAAAAAAATAAAGGATAAACAAGAATTGCTTCAGGAAGTGGACGGTTATATTATTGATTTGTATTCTAATAGAAGAAATAATTTTTATTATATACTTTTTTTGGAATATATTGCACGAATTATCGGATGTTTGGAATTTTATTTTATCCTAAAAGCTATATCAATTGATATTAGCTTTATTGACGCTTTTCTTATAAGTGCAGGTTCATCGCTCTTTGCTAATTTATTTTTCTTTATTCCCCTTCAGATGGGATCGCGTGAAAGTGGTTTTTATCTGGTTTTCCAAAGCTTAGGTTTAACACCTGCTATTGGAGTTTATGTGAGTTTAATTACACGGATAAGAGAATTTTTCTGGATATTGATTGGGCTGATTTTAATAAAAGTAAAACCAAAGAATAATTTAATTAGTGTTGAATATGAATAAAATGGAAAATATTAAAGGAGTATTATTTGATTTTGGTGGAACCATTGATACAAATGGAATACACTGGAGTGAAATGATTTGGATGGCTTACGAATCGAATAAAATCGGAGTAAAAAAAAATAGTTATGAAAAGGCATATATATTTGCAGAAAGAAGTCTGAATACCAGAGGAATTCTTAAAACAACAACTTTTTATGAGATGCTTATTCAAAAACTAAATTTACAGTTGCAATTTCTGGTTAGAGAAAAACACCTGGAAAATATTTCAATTGAAACTGTTGCAAAACAATTGGTTGACACTTGCTATGAGAAAGTAAAAACAACTATAAATATTCAAAAAGAGATACTTATTTATCTGAAAAATAAATATAAACTAGGTTTGGTTTCAAATTTTTATGGAAATCTAAAAACGGTAATTAATGAGTTTGATTTACAGGATATTTTTTCAGAAATATTGGATTCACAACTTATTGGATTAAGGAAACCTGATCCTTTATTATGGAAAACTGCTGTTAAGCTTCTTGATTTGCAGGCAGAAGAAACAGTTATTGTTGGAGATTCTTATATAAATGATATTGCACCTGCTAAATATCTGGACTGTAAAGCAATCTGGATAAAAGGAAAAAGCTGGCATGATCAGAATCAGTTTGAGCATTTTTCTGCAGATCGAATAATTTATTCATTAAGTGAACTAAAAACAATATTATAATATTAACATATTAAAAAACAATAAAATGGATACAAATAAAAAAATAAATGTTGAGTTGCCTAAAGGAAAAATGGGCGTTTTAATTGTGGGAATGAATGGTGCAGTTTCTACGACTTTTATTGCAGGAACACTTGCAGTTAGAAAAGGATTAAATGCTCCTGTAGGTTCTCTTACTCAGATGGGTACCATTAGAATAGGAAACAGAAATGAAAACAATTTTCCTAAAATAAAGGATTTTGTACCTTTAACGCAACTTAACGATATTGTATTTGGAGGTTGGGATATTAGAGATGAAAATGCTTATGAATCAATTTTATATGCGAAGGTGCTCGATACTCGTGATGTAGAAGATGTTAAAGATGAATTGAGATTAATTACACCAATGAAAGCTGTTTTTGACAGTTATTATGTTAAACGCCTGCATAGTGAATGGATTAAAAAGGGAGAAACCAAATATGACCTGATGCTCCAATTACGTGAAGATATCCGTAGATTCAAATCAGAAAATAACCTTGACAGGCTGGTAACTGTATGGTGTGGAAGTACAGAAATTTTTATCCCTGAAGCTGATGTACATCAATCTTTAGCTTCTTTTGAAAAAGGAATGAAGGAAAATCATATTGATATTGCTCCTAGTATGCTATATGCTTATGCTTCAGTAGCAGAAGGTGTTCCGTACATAAATGGAGCTCCTAATTTATCTGTAGATATGCCTGCAATTTGGGAATTGGCTGCTACAAATAACGTTCCTTTGTGCGGAAAAGATTTTAAGACTGGTCAAACGATGATAAAAACTGTTCTTTCTCCTATGATTAAAACCAGAATGTTGGGTCTGGATGGTTGGTACTCTACCAATATTCTTGGAAACCGTGATGGTGAGGTTCTTGATGATCCTGAATCATTTAAAACCAAAGAAGAAAGCAAACTATCGGTAATTGATTCTATTCTTCAACCTGAATTATATCCTGAATTGTATGGTGATTATGATCATAAAGTAAGAATAAATTATTACAAACCTCGTGGCGACAACAAAGAAGGCTGGGATAATATTGATATTTTTGGCTGGATGGGTTACAAAATGCAATTGAAAGTAAATTTCTTATGCCGCGATTCCATATTGGCTGCTCCACTGGTTTTAGATTTAGTTTTGTTTATGGATTTAGCAAAACGTGCTGGTTTTAAAGGTATTCAATCTTGGCTTTCTTTCTATTTCAAAAGCCCGATGCATGCTAAAAATGTAGTTCCCGAACATGATTTATTCATTCAATCCATAAAGTTGAAGAATACTTTAAGGGAAATAATGAATGAAAAACCTATTGATTTTCTTGACGAAAAAATTGAACTTTTTAAATAATTTGTTGATTTGATATTATTAGCAGGGAAGTATTGTGCTTCCCTGCTTTTTAAAATAAGAATATATGAAGACCATTTTTTTTACGTTGCTTTTTATACCATTATTTTCAGGAAATGTTTTTATTTCTGTAAATCCGGTTATTTTTCCCAATGTAAAGGACATTCCTTCAGTTATGAAAAAAAACAATCAATCTCTTTTCTATATCGAAAGAAGTAAAAATAAAAACCGTGTATATTATGATGCCAATATTAATGCAAATGGAAAACTAGATATAGAGCAACCTATTGATGTATATTGGCTTAATCTCGAAGAAAATTATGGAAAAAGAGGCGAGTTATCCTACATTCAGGAAAAGTTGGCTTATGGTTATAAGTCAGTTAAAATAAGTGATAAACTTTTTGAGATTAAACTGAAAGCTTTCGACAAGCGACCTATTAACCTACTGATTGATAATAAAGGTAAAATAAAAGCCCAGATAAAAATTCAGGGCAAACAAGCTCTTCTCCATCACCTTTTTATAAAAGCAACTGATAAGGGATTAGCAACTACCGTTCAATATATTGAACTGTTTGGAACAGATATTTATACCAAAACCGAAATTTACGAAAAAATTATCCCCTAGCTATTTTATTTCATTTATGTTTTACATAATTCACAAATTTATGCGAATATTCAAAATAACAATCATATTCATCTTATTTCTATTATTTAATCCTTTTAATCAGGCTAAATCGCAACAAATGACTACCATAAGGGGCATTGTTACTGATTCGCTTACCAATGAGCCATTGCCTTTTGTTAATATCGTATTTCAAGGGAAAAACATTGGTACAACAACAGATTTTGACGGAAAATTTACATTGAATACCCAATGGGCTTCCAATTCAATTAAAGCATCTTTTGTTGGTTACAATCCTGTTATAAAAAAAATTAATACTGGGAAATCACAATTTGTCGAAATAAAACTTCGTGCTCAAAATATTGACCTTAAAGAAGTGATAATTAAAACGGACGCCAAAAAATACAAGAACAAAGATAATCCGGCCGTAGAATTAATTCGTAAAGTAATTGAAAATAAACAAGTAAATAGGGGTGAAGCTGCAAAATTTTACGAATATAAAAAGTATGAAAAGCTTGAAATGTCGCTCAATAACTTTACCGAAAAGTTTATGGAAAGACGTTACTTGCGAAAACTGAAATTTATCTTTGATTATGTTGATACTTCAAAAGTAAATGGCAAACCATACCTGCCTTTTTATCTTAAAGAATCATTGTCGAGAGTTTATTATAAACAGGATGGTGATATTAAACGTGAGTTTATTGATGCTCAAAGAGTGGTTGGTCTCGAAAAATATATTGATCAGGACGGAATAACTTCCATCAACAAAAGTATGTATACGGACATTGATATTTACGAAAACGATATCTTTTTTATGACCAATCAGTTTGTTAGCCCGACCAGTGTGATTGCTCCTACGTTTTACAAATTTTTTATTATTGATACAGTGATGGTTGATGATCGTAAATGTATAAATCTGGCATTTATTCCGCGCAATAAAATCAGTATGGGTTTTACAGGTAATATTTATATTACGGATGATACCCTTTATGCCATTAAGCGTGTAGATATGGGTGTTTGTAAAGATATTAGCTTAAACTTTGTAAGTGATGTTAAGATTGAACAGGATTTTTCGCCAACCAAAGAAGGTTTCTGGGCTATTACAAAAGATGAAATGACCGTTGATTTTAGCCTGACAAAAAAAGGCTTGGGAATGTTTGCACACAAAACTGTTTCCTACAACGACAGGATTTTTAATATGAAAAGTTCAGATTCATCATACCGAGGTGTACAGAAGGAAATTATTGCCGAAAATGCTGTTAGTATGCCTGCTACTTATTGGACTGCAAATAGACCGATTCAATTATCCAAATCAGAAAAGGGAGTAGAGGAAATGATGACCAGGGTGCAGAATGTTCCCGCCTTTAGAATGTTTATGGATATTGTGATGTTGGCATTTGCTGGCTATAAGGATTTTGGACCTATTGACGTTGGACCTATAAATACATTTTACAGTTTTAATGATGTGGAAGGATTTCGGTTACGGGTAGGAGGGAAGACCAATCTCAATTTCAGCAACAGGATAATGCTGGAAGGGTTTTATGCCTATGGTACCAAAGATGAAAAAAGCAAATACCTGGGCGCTGTATCATATTCTTTCAAGAAAATTAAAGTCAATTTTAATGAGTATCCCATCAATTCAATAAAATTTACTTATCAGCATGATACCAAGATTCCTGGTCAGGAGCTTAAATTTTTTGCAGAAGATAATTTTTTGCTTTCATTTAAACGGGGTGTTTCTGATAAAATGACATACAACGATTTATACAAGCTGGAATATAATCAGGAATTAACCAAAGGTTTTTCTTATGGATTATCATTTAAGTATCTGGAACAGAAACCTGGAGGCAATTGGAGTTGGAATTATAGCAGCAGCGAGAGCAGTAAGTTAATTAAGGAGAATATAACCACAAATGAAGTGGGTTTTACTTTTCGTTTTGCTCCCAACGAACAGTTTTATCAGGGTAAAACCTATAGAATTCCAATATATAATCAATACCCGGTTATTCAGTTGAGGGGTAATTTCGGAATCAAGGATATTATGAATGGAGAATATAGTTATCAGTCATTCTCTGTAAATATTTTCAAGCGGTTTTATGCATCCATTTTCGGTTATTCCGATTTTGAGGTAGAAGCTGGCCGAATATGGGGCGATGTACCTTATCCTTTGATGTATATTCACAATGCAAATCAAACGTATGCTTATCAGATACAGGCATATAATATGATGAATTTCCTCGAATTTGTGAGCGATAAATATGCAAGTGTAAATTATACCCATTATTTCAATGGATTATTTCTGAATAGGATTCCTTTGTTTAAAAGATTAAAATTCAGGGAGCTTGTTTCGGTAAAAGCATTATTTGGTGAAGTAGGGGATAATAATAATCCTATCTTAAACAAACAGTTGCTGGCTTATCCTACCGATGAAAACGGCAATCCGTTAACTTTTACATTGGATGGAAAACCATACATGGAAGCCAGTGTTGGAGTGAGCAATATCTTTAAGTTTCTGAGGGTGGATCTGGTAAAACGATTGACTTATTTGGAAAATCCAAATGCACCTTCGCTGGGAATAAGGGCTAGGTTTAAATTTGATTTTTAGGTAAAGCCAACTTTTCAATTTGATTTGTTCTTTTGGCTTATAATGAAAAACAAAAAAGGCAATACAGTTTTTGTATTGCCTTTTTTATTTTAAATCAGTATAATCCTAATTTGCAATTTCGTCTTCAGATGCAATGCTTGATTTATTGTCGATTACGGTTGCTTTATAAAGTATATATTGTTGCAATTTAGCGTAATCTGATTTGTAAACAAGCTTGGATGCTTCATTTACTACCGACATATAGCTCCATATTTTATTAAGTTGTTGATTGCGGTTTTGAGTATTTATTTTTCTGTTACTCATATAAATATCCCTATTCGTAACTTTTTCGGTAATCTTTACTGCATTTTCTTTCAAATCGACTACAAGTTGGTCAGTTAATCCTTTTGTAATAAGAATATCTTTATAGTCAGATTCTAAACAGGCTTCTCTGCATTTATTTATTATTTCAGCTAATTTCAGAGGGATATTGCGTGAGGCTTCATATCTATCTTTGCCAAAATAACTCAATACGGCTTTGTTGCCAGGGAAAGCACGTTCTACATAAAAATAAACGGATTGCAAAATATCTCTTCCTGTAACCATTAGTTCTTCAATAGCTTGGGTTTTTAGTAATTGGGTGTCAATAAAATCTGCATCCGATTCTGTAGCACTCAATTTATTGGTATCAATTAGCCAATTGCCTGAAAAAGGGCTGTCAAGATCAGGTACTTTTGCAATGAAATCTGCTTTATCGATTTCAAAATTACTTAACATTACAGCATTCATCTGTAGCATTTCATCAGTTTTGAGGGTATAATCCAATCCCTCTTCTATCACTTTTTTCAT
>CAIZXK010000477.1 GCA_903936865.1 uncultured Bacteroidales bacterium
TATTTTTTAAAAGATAATAAAAGGATAACATAATTATGTATGTTTTATCAAAAACAATAAAATATTGGTCTCCAATAATGAAAAGGACTTTAAGTAAATCTAGCAATCTATGTAATATTTAAAACTTTTATTATTTCTTTTTTTTATTAATTTTGCAAATCTTAAAAAAACACAGAAAAATATGTTTGAAAATATAAGTGAAAAATTCGACAGAGCTTTTAAATTATTAAAAGGTCAGGGACGTATTTCGGAAATAAACGTTGCAGAAACTTTAAAAGAGGTTCGCAAAGCATTGCTGGATGCCGATGTTAACTTTAAGATTGCCAAACAATTTACTGAAACTGTTAAAGAAAAAGCATTAGGACAGAATGTGTTAACAGCGATTTCTCCAAGCCAGTTAATGATTAAAATCGTACACGATGAGTTAGTTACATTAATGGGAGGTGAAAAAACAGATATCAACCTTAAAGGGAATCCAGCTATTATCTTAATGTCTGGTTTACAAGGTTCTGGTAAAACAACTTTTTCGGCAAAATTAGCTAGTCACATCAAAACAAAAAAAGGTCGTAGTGTATTATTGGTTGCTTGCGATGTTTATCGTCCTGCTGCTATAAATCAATTGATTGTATTAGGTGAACAGATTGGAGTTGAAGTTTTTTCAGATATAGAAAGCAAAGATCCCGTTAAAATTGCAAAAAAAGCGATTGCTTATGCCCGTGAAAAAGGGATAACTACTGTTATTATTGATACAGCAGGTCGTTTGGCAATTGACGAAGCCATGATGAATGAAATTTCTGCAATCAAGCAAGAGATAAATCCACAGGAAACCCTCTTTGTAGTTGATGCTATGACTGGTCAGGATGCTGTAAATACTGCCAAAGCATTCAATGACAGATTGAATTTTGACGGTGTAATTCTTACTAAATTAGATGGTGATACCCGTGGTGGAGCAGCATTAACAATTCGCTCTGTTGTTGAAAAACCAATAAAATATGTAGGTATTGGCGAAAAAATGGATGCGCTTGATATTTTCTATCCCGAACGTATGGCCGACCGTATTTTGGGTATGGGTGATGTTGTTTCATTAGTTGAACGTGCTCAGGAACAATTTGATGAAGAAGCTGCAAAAAAACTGCAAAAGAAAATACAACAGGATACTTTTAATTTCGATGATTTCTTAGCTCAAATAAAGCAAATTAAGAAAATGGGAAATATGAAGGATTTGGTTGGAATGATTCCTGGTGTTGGTAAAATGCTTAAAGATGTTGAAATAGAAGATGATGCATTCAAAGGAATTGAAGCTATTATTACATCTATGACCAAACAGGAAAGAACAACACCATCCATTTTAAATGGAAGCAGAAGAAAACGAATTGCTATGGGAAGTGGAACTGATATTCAAGAAGTTAATCGTTTGATAAAACAATTCGATGAAACCCGGAAAATGATGAAAATGATGAGTGGCGATAAAGGAAAAAGTATGATGAAAGCCATGAGTAGCATGAAAAGAAGATAAGTAAATATTATTAAATAACCATTAAATTAACAATAAGATTCATGAAAATTATAGACGGCAAATTAATAGCTGAACAGATTAAAACAGAGATAGCTGAAGAAGTCAAGAAAATGATTGATGCAGAGATTAATCCACCACATCTGGCAGCAATATTGGTTGGGGAAGACCCTGCAAGCCAGACTTATGTTGCAAGCAAAGAAAGATCTTGCAAAGAAGTTGGTTTTACTTCTTCCATTTATCGTTATCCTGAAAATATTTCTGAAAATGACTTATTGAATGTTGTAGATTTTTTGAATAATGATGATGAAATTGACGGATTTATTGTTCAATTACCATTGCCAAATCATATTTCTGTTGATAAAGTAATTGAGCGTATTAATCCCAAAAAGGATATTGATGGTTTTCATCCTGTTAATGCTGGCAGAATGCTGGCAGGTCTTCCCTCCTATTTACCTGCAACACCTTATGGGATTATGCAAATGATAGAAAGAAGCAATATAGAAACAGAAGGCAAACATTGCGTTGTATTGGGTCGAAGTAATATTGTAGGGACTCCTATAAGTATATTAATGTCACGAAATAAAAAATTTGCCAATGCAACTGTTACAATCTGCCACAGCAAAACAAAAAATTTAAAGGAAATAACCCTTCAAGCTGATATTTTAATTGCTGCAATTGGAAAACCTAACTTTGTAACTTCAGATATGGTTAAAGAAGGTGCTGTCGTTATTGATGTTGGAATACATAGAGTTCCATCAGCTGACACAAAATCAGGATTCAAACTTACAGGTGACGTCGATTTTAACAATGTTTCAAAAAAAGCCAGTTATATAACTCCGGTTCCGGGTGGTGTTGGACTAATGACTATAGTTGCATTACTTAAAAACACACTTAAAGCAGCTAAAAAAGAAATCTATCAATAACTATAGTTTTAAATTAAAAAAATATTTTTTTCATTAATATTTCGATATTAAATAAAAAATTAATATTATTGCAAAAAAAAGAAATCAAAAGAAATGAACAAGAAAAAGGTGATTATCAGCTATCACAATCTTCCACCAAAAGTAATGGAAGCATTTAAAGAGAAATACATGTATGGTTATTCTGAATTTATCAGTAAAATAACCAAACCGAACAACGACGTAATATACGTTGTACCTCTCGATACAGAAGATGCTTCTTATATGGTAAAAATAGATGTGAAAGTAGATTCAAAAATGACGGATGAGGATTTTGATAAACTGTTGTTTACAGGTTTATCAGGATCAGGAGTAAAAGTTCCTTCAGCTGATGATATGGGTGAAGATGCTCATGGTGATGACGAAGAATCAGATTCAGGTAGAATTGATACGGATAGTATTGCAGATTCATCAGTTGATGATGATTAGAAATATCAAAAAAATATCAGGCATCTTTAAAAGATGCCTTTTTTTTATTTAAAACGTTTGCGATGAATGAAAAAATCGTTATTTCCATCTTTAAATCCAACTTTGGTGAATTGATTCTTGGATCTTTTCAAAATCAATTATGTATATGCGATTGGAAATACCGCAAAATGAGAACAGAAATTGATAAACGGATTAAAACTAACTTAAATTCAGATTTTATAGTAGCAGATTCTGAAATTATTAATAAAACTCAGAATCAACTTGTTGAATATTTTAATGGTTCAAGAAAGGTATTTACGATACCACTTTTATTAATTGGAACTGATTTTCAGAAAAAAGTCTGGAATGAACTTTTACAAATACCTTATGGAACGACTCTTTCGTACCTGAAATTATCGCAAAAAACAGGTGATTCTAAAGCAGTACGGGCTGTTGCAAATGCTAATGGTACTAATGCAATTTCAATTATTGTACCTTGCCACAGAATAATTGGAAGCAATGGAAAAATGGTTGGTTATGCAGGCGGTATATCGATAAAGGAAAAATTACTGTCTTTAGAAATGAATTCTCAAAATGAACAATTGAAACTATTTTGAAATCTATAAATATCGACTTTTCAATTTTTTAAATTTCTTTTTTTTACCTATTTTTGTCTGAAATTAATTTTACATTTTATGAAAATCAAAAAAAATATAATACTAATGACTATGAGTAGTATAATGCTATTTTCTTGTAATTCTTCCAAACAAAAAGCAAACGAAGAACCTAAAGTTGAATTTAAATATATGCTGGAACAGTTTGCAGACATAAAAATAATGAGATATCAGGTTCCTGGATGGGATTCCCTGACATTAAAACAAAAAGAGCTGGTTTACTATTTAAGTGAAGCAGCAAAAGCTGGAAGGGATATTATTTTTGATCAGAACTTTAAATATAACTTAAGTATTCGTAAAACATTAGAAGCTATAGTTGAAACATATAGTGGTGATAAAAATAGCGAAGAGTATAAAAAGTTTATAGTTTATACTAAAAGAGTATGGTTTTCAAATGGAATCCATCATCATTATTCATCCGAAAAATTTATTCCTGACTTTTCTAAAGAATACTTTGCCTCATTGGTTAGAAATTCAGACATTGCAAGATTACCACTGGTTGGTATTGAAAATCCTGAAAAACTAATTGAAAAATTAACACCAATAATGTTTGATCCGGGTATTTTTCCCAAAAAGGTAAGTTTGGATGCTTCCAAGGATCTTATAAAAAATTCAGCTACAAATTTTTATGATAATGTAACTGAAAAAGAAGCCGAAAATTTTTACAATCTAATGAAGAATCCAAAAGATTCAGAACCTATTTCTTATGGCTTAAATTCAAAACTGGTAAAAGAAAATGGCAAACTGATTGAAAAAACATATAAAGTTGGTGGAATGTATGGTAAAGCCATTGAGCAAATTGTAATGTGGCTCGAAAAAGCTGAAAATGTTGCCGAAAATGAAAAACAAAAACTTAGTATTCGCAAATTGATTACATACTATCAAACAGGAAATTTAAAGGATTGGGACGCTTATAATGTTAACTGGGTTAGCGATATGGAATCACATATTGATTTTGTAAATGGATTTATTGAAGTTTATGAGGATCCAATTGGATTAAAAGCTACATGGGAATCGGTTGTTAATTTTAAAGATATTGAAGCCACAAAAAGAGCTCAAATAATAAGTTCATCAGCACAATGGTTTGAAGATAATTCACCTGTTGATTCTCGTTTTAAGAAAAAAGAAGTTAAAGGTGTAAGTGCAAAAGTAATTACGGTTGCCCAATTAGGTGGCGATTGCTATCCTGCAACTCCTATTGGTATTAATTTGCCAAATGCCGACTGGATCCGTAAGGAATATGGTTCCAAATCGGTTACAATGGAAAACATCACGTATGCTTATGATCAGGCTGCTTTGGGAAATGGTTTTATGGAAGAATTTGCAGCTTCAATTGAAGAAATTGAAATGGCTAAAAAATATGGTTCGCTGTCAAGTAATTTACATACTGATTTGCACGAATGCCTGGGACATGGTTCCGGTCAGTTATTGCCAAATACAAGCCCTGATGCTTTAAAGAATTATTCTTCGGCTTTAGAGGAAACCAGAGCTGATTTATTTGCTTTGTATTACATGATGGATAAGAAAATGTTGGAGTTAAAACTATTTCCAAGTATGGATGTTGCCAAAACCGAATATAATAGTTATATCCGCAATGGGTTGATGACACAATTAACACGTATTGATTTGGGTAAAAACATAGAACAGGCTCACATGCGTAATCGTCAATTAATTGCTAACTGGTGTGTTGAAAACGGCAAAAAGGAAAATGTAATCGAAAAGGTAATAAAAAACGGGAAAACTTATGTTAAAATAAATGATTTTGAGAAACTTAGAACTTTATTTGGTAAATTATTGGCAGAAGTTCAACGTATTAAATCGGAAGGTGATTACAATGCCGGAAAATTACTGGTAGAAAACTATGGAGTAAAAGTTGATCCAATCATACATAAGGAAGTAAAAGAGCGATATGCCAAATTAAACCTCGCTCCTTATGGCGGTTTTATAAATCCAAATTTTATACCTATTGTAAAAGATGGTAAAATAACTGATGTGGAAATTGAATATCCAAGAGATTATACTAACCAAATGATGGAATACGGAAAGAAATATTCTTTTCTGCCCACTATAAATTAGTTTTTTATTTTATAAAAAAAAGCGGCTATTTATAAATTGAAACAGCCGCTTTTTTTATATCTCGATAAATTTATTCAATAAATACCTTCTTCGTAATAACAGATTGATTGGTTATTACTTTAACGATGAAATTTGCCGAAGCTTCGTTAATGTCAAGCTTAAATATCATAGCTGAATTTCCTTTACTTGCTATAATTTTCTGTCCCAAAAGATTATAAACCACAATTTCTTTAATAGTTAAACCATTCTGATTATTTATGTAAACAGTTTTATTATTAGCATATATATTTATTCCCTGATTTTTTGAATCATCTATATTTAAGGTATTTAGCAGATGAATCATGAATCTATTTGCTGCATCATTAGTATCAGCAGTAAACGCATAAGATTGAATCTGATTTAAATTTGTAAAAGTTGTAGTTTTGGTATCCTCAAGTAATATAGATACTGAAGATGAAAAAGAATTGATACCATCTGCATTTATTGTAAAATTACCATTTATACCGGATTGAAATCCCAAAGGAATAATCAATGAATTTTGTGTAAATAAAGGCAGATTATTAATTGATATTTTCTCATTTCCTACTATTGAATAAAGTTGAGGAGCAGATTTATCACCAAACATTTTTTCAACATCTTTATCAATTTCATAAGCTGAAGCTGCTCCCTGCATACAATGTATAAATATCTCATCCTTAATTTTATTGGTATCATTATCATTCTCTACATTTATTGTTAATAAATCAGAGAGTGTAGTTTTATATAAAGGAACATCCGTTAATGTTTTTGCTGTTTTTGGAATTGTAATAGAGGTAGAAGAAATATTTCTAACTAAAAATGCCTGATGTGGTGGAATTACAGAAATATTTCCAATAGAACCATTGGTAACCAGAAAATTTCCATTATCATACAACCAAACAGAAGGATACATCGATGAAAATCCTTGCCAACCAGTAAAGTTATACAAGCTTAAAGCTGATTGATACGGATTACCAACAACAAAATATCCTTTATTAATTGGAGTTGGAGCGTTTCCCAATATATTTATAGTTATGTTATCCGAATTTAACTGAGTCCCTTTTAATGTTGTTATATCTGACAAATTTGATAAATAGGTATATCCTTTTCCTGGAGTAGTTGATTGAATTCCGGCGGAAACCAAAACCGTGTTTGCTCCTGAATTAAAAGACCAGAATTGCCAGAAACTATAGGAAGTATCCGGAAACATCATTGTTCTTAAAAATTTAAATTGATTAAGATTTAATTGATTTATAAGCGGTTCTGTTGATGCATCAGAAATGGATGAACTTATAAAATGCCATTTGTTTGAACTCAGATATTGTTGTGTATAAACTGAATCAATTACTGTTAGGTAATTTCCATTATCAATAATCTGAGCTGAACCCGCCTGATTAGATAAAAAAGTGATACTATTACAAACCGCTGGAGCTGTTAACAATGGATAAGTTGGAATACTATTTACACTTACAGGAATGATTACATTATGACTTAATGCAGGAATAATATTTAGACTCCAGTTGGTAGTATCATGCCAATTATCTGAATTTCCGAGCCATATATTATTTGTAAAATTTATAGCCGGATTTACTATCATTGTAATTGTATCTGTATTACATCCCGAATAATTACTTACAGATAATGCGGTTGCAGATATTTTATCACCATTTTGAGGCATATAAGTAAAAATATTACCTCCTGTAGTATTCTGCAACACAGAGTTTACAAACCATTTAAATTGTTGTCCGCTAATACTTGGATTTGCAGTTGCTGTATAATTTACTATTGCCCCCTGATATACAGGATTAGCACTGGCACTTATTGTTGCTGTTTGATTAATTAATCCATTGGAATCTAAATTTTGATTTGCTAAATTATTTATCCAAATTGCAGAATCACAAATATATGATTGACTATTTGCTGGATTATATAACGCAATCTTTGAATCTAAATTATAATAAGTATTCCATTGAATATTAAAATGTGAATTTGGAGTCCAGTTTGTTGTATTGGATAATTTTATTCTATAAACCAATAAGGTTTGCCCGGAAGGAATAATATAAGCATTTAAAAAAGATAAAAACAAAGTACTCGATCCAGTATAAATATAGGGAATAATATAAGGGGCAGAAGCATGTGGTACCTGATGTGATGTATTAGAAAGAGAATTTAACCAACCGGGCAATTCCGAATATATTACATCCTTTGTAATGATTCCGCCATTTTTAACAATAGTATCATAAAAAAATGAGGTTTGAATGCCACCAAAATAATAAGATAAGGTATCAGAATTTGTAATTTTTACATCAAATTCATAAGTGTTTGATGTATGAGATTCATTTGAAATGCTTAAAGTTGGTTTTTGAGCTTTACCAATTATCGTTACTAAAATTAATGCAAACATTAGTAAAAATGTTTTTGAAAGAATTGAAGTGCTTTTCATAAAATTATTTTTTAAATTATAAATACAAAAGTTAATTAAACTTTGACAAAGCATATTAATTCAAAAAATTAATTAATTGATTTGTTAATATATTATACAAAAAACTACAGCTTTGTCAAAGTTCTCAATATCTGTTCTTATAAAAGTTAAACGAAGTATTGAAATACAAAAGTACAATATAATTAATTCAATTTTACATTTTAACAAAATAA